>JANXYE010000235.1 GCA_025350285.1 Chloroflexota bacterium | reverse complement strand
GGCCGGTTCGTGACCCCAGTCAGGACCGAAAAACCTGCTCCCCTTCTCCCGCGAAGTCGGGAGATGGGGTTGGGGGATGAGGGCACTACGCCCTGCTGGCGGCCTTCTCCAGAGCGCGCCGAGTGAACACCTTCACCATCGCCTTGCGGTAGGCCGCCGAGGCGTGGATGTCCGCGTTCACGTCTTCGAGCGTCGCGCCCGCGAGGGCGGCGGCCGCGTCGATAGTCGCCTGGTTGAGTGGCTTGCCGGCGAGCGCATTCTCGACCTCTGTCAGCCGCTGGGCGTGGGAGGACGCGCCTGTCACCGCGACCCGCGCGGAGTTGATGGTCCCACCCGCGACGTCGAGCACGGCGCAGACGCCCACGATCGCGTAGTGCGAGGCCTTCTGGTGGAGCTTGGCGTAGCCAGCAACCTTCTGCGGCACAACCTGCACGCCGACGATGACCTCGTCTTCGGCCATATCGACCGTGAACATCGCCTGGAAGAAGTCATCCCCTTTCACGGCTCTCCAGCCGCCCGGTCCCTTGAGGTGGACCTCAGCGTTTAGGGCGAGGATGACGGCGGGGTAGTCGGCGGCGGGGTCGCTGTGGGCGAGGCTCCCGCCGAGCGTCCCGCGGTTCCGCACCTGCGGGTCACCGATCTCGCCCGCCGCATCGGACAGCACGGGGCAAAGGCGCTGGAGCAGTTCGCTCGTAGCGACCGCGTGGTGAGTGGTCGTCGCGCCGACTTCGACCTTGCCGTCCTTCTCCGAAATACCAGAGAGCATTGGGATGCGAGCGATATCGATAAGCACGCCGGGCTCGCTCAGCCGCAGCTTCATCAGCGGGACCAGGCTGTGGCCTCCCGCAAGGAGCTTGCCGTCGCCCTTGCTCGCCTGCAGCAGCGCAATCGCGTCGTCCAGCGAACTCGCCCGCTTGTATTCGAACTGTGTTGGAATCATCGATCTCCTCCAGTGGCCACTCGGTACTCGGAACTCGGTACTCGGAACTTCATCCGTTAATCAACCTCCAGAGCTTCTCCGGCCTCAACATCATGTCGATGTGCCTAACGCCCTTACCGCTCAGCGCATCGACGGCGGCGTTGACGATGGCGGGGGTGGAGCCGAGCGTGCCGGCTTCGCCGACGCCCTTCGCCCCCAGCGGGTTGACCGGCGTGGGCGTCACGGTCTTGTCCATTTCGAACCACGGGAAGTCGGTCGCGCGGGGGATAGCGTAGTCCATGAACGAGCCGGTAATGAGCTGGCCGTCTTCGTCATAGACAACCTCCTCGATCATCGCCTGGCCGATGCCCTGGGCGAGGCCGCCGTGGATCTGGCCCTCGACGATCATCGGGTTGATGAGGTTGCCCGCGTCGTCGATGGCTACCATCTTGAGCAGCTTCGGCTCGCCCGTGTCGCTGTCGATTTCGAGCAGCGCGATATGGCAGCCGAATGGGTAGGTGTTGTTCGTGGGCTCGAAAAACGCCTCGTCGCTGAGGCCTGGTTCCAGCCCGGGCGGCAGCGGTACGGGCACGTAGGCGTAGCCGCTCACCTCCGCGAACGCCTTCCCCGAATCGGGCGAGCCCTTCACGGAGATGCGGCCGTTTTCGAAGACCAGGTCGTCTTCGTTCGCGTCCAGCATAGCCGCCGCAAACTTCGCCATCTTGCTCTTGACCTTGTTGCCGGCCATGTGGAGGGCCGCCCCACCGACCGCCTGCGAGCGGCTGCCAAAGGTGCCGATGCCCTGCTTCACCACCGCGGTGTCGCCGTGGAGGATAGTGATGTCCTCGATTGGCACCCCGAATTGGTCCGCCAGCATCTGGGCGAAGGTGGTCTCGTTGCCCTGGCCGTGAGGAGAGGCGCCCGTGGTGGCGGTGATCTTGCCGCCGCGCTCGACGGTCACTCCAGCGTGCTCCCAGCCGCCGGTGGGCAGCGAGGAGGACGGCCCGAGCCCGCAGACCTCGACATAAAAGGCCAAGCCCAGCCCGACGAAGCGGCCTTCGGCCCTGGCCGCGTCGCGCTGCTTCTTGAGGTCTTCCCAGCCCGCGGTCTTGAGCGCCAGGTCGAGCGCTCGGCCGTAGTCACCGGAGTCGTAAACGGCGCCCATCTGGGTCGCGTACGGGAACTGCGATGGCTGGATGAAGTTCTTGCGCCGCAGCTCCGCCGGGTCCATGCCGAGTTCGCGCGCGAGCATGTCCATGCCGCGTTCGACCGTCACGCCGGCGTGCTCCCAGCCGCCGGTTGGCAGCGAAGAGGACGGCCCTAATCCGCAAACCTCGACATAAAACGCGAGGCCCAGCCCGACGAAGCGGCCTTCGGCCCTGGCCGCGTCGCGCTGCTTCTTGAGGTCTTCCCAGCCTGCGGTCTTGAGTGCCAGGTCGAGCGCCCTGCCGTAGTCGCCGGAGTCGTAAACGGCGCCCATCTGGGTCGCGTACGGGA
>JANXYE010000152.1 GCA_025350285.1 Chloroflexota bacterium | reverse complement strand
GCCTGCGAAGTCGTCGCCGAACGCACCAAGAGCCAGCCCATGCGGAGCTTCCTCCTCCGCCTCGCCGGGTCCCTTGGCGCCGGGGAGAAGGAGGCCGACTTCCTTCAGCGCGAAACCGAAGTTCAGTTCGAAGCCCACCGGAACAAGTACGAACGCGACCTCGAAGGCTTGCGCAAGTGGACCGATGGCTTCGTCGCCCTCGAAGTGTCCATCGCCCTCATCGTCATCATCTCCATTGTTTCGATGATGATCTTCCCCATGGGCCCGTTCATGATCCTCGGGCTTTGCACCGTTTCCCTGCTCGTCGCCTGCGTCGGCGCCTACCTTATCTACCGCAGCGCCCCAGCCGAACTCATCACCCACAACCTTCCCCTACGTTCGCCGCTTCAACACAAGACCATGCGCCTCGCGCGAATCCTTCTGCCGCTCGGCCTCATCCTCGGCGGAGGCCTTGTCCTCCTCACGGGCGACTTCAAATGGGGCCTCGTGGCGGCCGGCGTTTGTACGTTCCCGGTTGGCTTCCTCGCGAACCGTTACCACGGCGAAATTGAGGCCCGCGACCGCGACGCCTCGTCCTTCCTACGCGCCGTCGGAGGCATCAGCGCGGCTATCGGCACGACGACCACCGAGGCGATCGGGCGCATGGACTTGCGCTCAGTTGGCACCCTCCAGCACGACGTCCGGCGACTGCGTACGCGCCTGACCAATGGCATCAGCTCGAACCTCTGCTGGGAGCGCTTCGTCGCCGAGACGGGCAGCGAACTTATCCGCCGCTCGGTCGATATCTTCTGGGACGGCATCTGCGCCGGTGGAGACGCCGGCAGAGTCGGTTACTACGCCTCCCGCTACGCCATGCACATCCAGCTGCTCCGCGCCAAGCGCGCCCTCGTCGCCGCCACGTTCGGCTGGCTCATGCTCCCCATGCACATGACCCTGGTTGCGCTGCTTTCGTTCATCACCGAGATATTCGCCCTCTTCAGCGGCGAAATCGTTAAGGCCCAGCAGTCGGGGCTCACGCAAAGCGCGGGCATCGACCCCGCCGCCCTCTCCGGTCTTCCCGCGAACGACGCAATCGGCTTTGGCAGCCTCGATATGACCTTCGTTCGGGCCATGGTCACGGTCGTCATCATCTCCCTCACGCTCGTGAACGGCTTCGTCACCAACGCGGCCTCCGGCGGCGACCGCTATCGCCTCTGCTACACCACATCACTGATGGCAATTCTTGCCGGGACCACTCTGCTGATCGTGCCCGTGCTGGTCGATGTCATCTTTGGAGGGATCCTGTAACGATCTCTCTACCTTTGTATACCGGATCGCCCGTCCTCCAGGGCGTTCCGCGGAGGCCCAGATTGCCGTCATTCAGTGCGACGCCGCATAGGCTCCGGCGTCCGGCTTCGCGCATCGCCCTGGCACTCGCGGCGGCGGTGGTGTGCGGGCTGATTCTTCTCCCGGCCGCGCGACCGACGCACGCAGAGGGCGGCAGCCCGCTTCACATCGCCCAGAACATGGCGGCCTGCGGGCCGAGGCTGATCACCGGCACCATCACGTTCTCTTCCTCCGGGAACATCACCCTCCGCGGCCATCTGCATCTCTTCCTTGACTTCCGCCCGGACGCGTCCGCGCTATGGGCGCGCGCTGCCGGCGAAGCCGCGGTCATCGACTTTGATGTGCCCGCGGGCGGCTTAATCTCCGTCCCGTACGGACCACTGGACTTGACTTCCCTGCCACCAACCGCAATGGACGCCCGCGTCGCGTTCGTCCTGGACGTGATCTCTAACTCGCCGTCGGGCGTGACGACTACGTCCCCCTCCGCCGACACGGCCGTCACGGCTGGCGCCTGCGGCACCGGTGCGCCCGCCCCGGTGGTCCAGCCCGGCGGGGCTATCCAGCTCGCCGCGGTCTCCGCCATCTGTGACGGCTTCAACATCCAAGGCATGGTCCAGATCAAAAACGACTACCCCGACCTAATGACCGTCACAACATCGGTCTACCTCGCCTACCAGGACGGCGGCACGTGGCAACG
>JANXYE010000149.1 GCA_025350285.1 Chloroflexota bacterium | reverse complement strand
TTGCGGTGTATCGAAACGCGGCGGGGACAGCGGTTGCGTGGGTCGCTGTTATCGCCCAGTACCCGAGCGGCCAGACGTGTCCCTCGGCCGTAACGGGCGGACCGCCGACGGCAACGCCAACCCCGCAGGCGCGCTTCGGGGTGCAGCTCCAGATAGCGCCCGATGGCTGGGCGCTGGTGACGCTCCCGGCGGGCAATATCGCTCAGGTCCTCGCACGGGCCTACGGCTGCTACGCGGTGGTCTACGAACTTCGTGGGGATACTTGGCGGCGCTATTCGCCGGACGTCCCGTCTTACGCCCGCAACCTCACGGACTCCGACGGTGGCGCGTTCTGGATCCTGGGGACAGCGAAGGATTGCGGGACGATTTCGCTGTAGAGGGTCGTGCCCTCACCCCCCGGCGCTGGAGCAGCGTTTCGCGGGGGTGAACGTCTATCGCGAAGCTTGTCGATGAAGGACTAGCTCACGGGACGGTCCAGGCGGGCGAGGCCGCGAGCGTGCCACCGAGCGCCGTCAGGGCGCCGATGCAGGCGATGGCGATGAAGGCGATGATCAGGGCGTATTCGACCAATCCCTGTCCCGCCTCTTCGCGACGGACACGATTCAAGCAGCGGGTCAAGGTGCGCATGATTTTTCCCTCTGTTTACACAGGAGTTACTGTGCTTTTGCTTTCGACCATCGTAGGCGCGGATCAAAGACGGTTGTAGAGGTCTTCCGGTGACAGCTACGTGGAGTCTGGCCCTCACCCCCCGGCCCCCTCGCCCGACTGCGCGGGCGAGGGGGAGCCCGAACTGGACCATCCGGGGTTCGCCAGCCACGGGGCCGACACGAGCGTCACGGCCACGATCGCGCCCGCTGGGCCATCGAGCCACCTGGCGACTCGACCGCTCCGTATCCGTCGCGGCCAGGATCAGGCTCCGCCGGCCACGTATGAGGCGAGTTGCGCGGGCGAATCGGTGATGATCGTTGTGACGCCGACGCCGAAGAGGTTGTGTAGCAGCGGCGCCGTGCGCTGACGGCCACGGTCTTTCAGGGTCCAGGCGGCCAGTTCGATGCCATGCCTGGCGAGCTCGACGCCGAGGTCCCGGCCGAGGCCGGAAATGTGGCGGAGAGTCCAGAAGTCCACCATCCATTCGGATACGGGCGCCAGGGCCACGAGGCGCCGTATGCGAGCGTCGATGTAGGCCTCAGCGCGGAGCTGGTCGTCGTGAGCGACTGGTGCGTCGTCCCAGAGGCCGTGGACGCCGAGGGTGGCCGGGGTGAGCCCAGGCGGCCGGTTCGGGTGGAAGTGCCAGTGGAGCGTGGGGTCGAGGGCGATGCGGAACCCGCGCTCGGCGAATGGCAGGAGGTTGGCCTCGGCCTGGCAGCCGATAATCACCTGTTCGCGGATTGGCGCGAGTGCGGCGGCCATTGCCTCGACCCGCCCCGGGGTGAGTGGTGCGGTCTGTTTGAGGTCCACCTGGAGGATCGTTTCAGAGCCTTGCATGGCATCTACAACGTCCTCAAGGAAGCCACTTGAGACGCCCTCATTCTGTTTGAAGCGGATGGTGCGGGCGCTCGTCCGGTCAAGTGCTTCGACGGGCCCGCTGCCGGTCGTCTCGGCATCCAGTGCGTCGTCGTGGAAGATCAGCATGGCGTCGTCGCGCAAGAACCAGAGATCGATTTCGAGGCGCGGGGCGCGCGCTTCGACGCACTCCCGGACGGCCTCGATGGAGTTCGGGATGAAGCGCCCGGAGAGGGTGGCCCGGTGGCAACAGAAGACGCGGCGCTTGCCAGCGATAGTGGGAGCGAGGTCCATGGCTGGAGTGTAGCGCCGGTCCCGGGCGACCGCTCGGGGGAGGTATTTTCGGCTGTCGGGCGGTTGCGCGCGTACGAGCTACGTGACACGGTAGGGGGCGGTAAGGCCGTCGCTTTTCCGGCCATCAGGGGTCTGGGGGGTCTCGTCATGTCGGCGTGGCGCGAGATGACAGTTTGGTCCCCTTGTTTTGTTGGAAGGTGCGCGTGATATACTCCCGCGCGTCCCGTTCGGGGGCCGCTAGCTCAATTGGCAGAGCAAGTGACTCTTAATCACTAGGTTGAAGGTTCGAGTCCTTCGCGGCTCACCAGACCCTGTTCCGTTCCCGGGGGCGCCAGCCAGGCGAACCCGGGCCACTCGTGGGGAAGTGTCGGAATTGGCAGACGAGCATGACTTAGGATCATGTGCCGAAAGGCGTAGGAGTTCGAGTCTCCTCTTCCCCACCACTCGAACGGGAACCCCGCGGCGATGGGCAACGCGTGCCTCTCCCCAGGAGAGACACGGAGGAAGGAGAAGGGATGGCGCTACTCGAGGTCAAAGACCTGCGCACGTACTTTTATACGCAAGAAGGTGTCGTCAAAGCCGTTGATGGCACCTCCTATGTGGTTGAAGAAGGCGAAACGCTGGGCCTGGTGGGTGAATCTGGCTGCGGAAAGAGCGTCTCCGCGCTATCGATCCTGCGGCTCATCCCTCAACCCCCGGGCAAAATCGTGTCCGGTGAGATCATCTTCCAGGGCCGGGACATCCTGAAGCTCGACGAAGACGAGATCCGCAAGATCCGCGGGAACGAAATCGCGATGGTCTTCCAGGAGCCCATGACGTCGCTCAATCCGGTACTCACGATCGGCCGCCAGATGACCGAGGCGCTGGAACTGCACATGAACCTTCATGGCAAGTCCGCGCGAGACCGTGCGAGCGAGCTGCTCGACATGGTGGGCATCTCCGAGGCTCGCGCCCGGCTTGATGACTACCCCCACCAGTTCTCCGGCGGCATGCGCCAGCGCGTCATGATCGCGATGGGGATGAGCTGCAACCCGAAGCTCCTCCTCGCGGACGAGCCGACGACCGCGCTGGACGTGACCATCCAGGCGCAGATCCTGGAAGTCATGAACCGCCTCAGCCGCGAGTTCGGTACGGCCGTCATCATCATCACCCACAACCTCGGGGTCGTTGCTCGCTACGCCGACCGTGTGAACGTGATGTACGCCGGCAAGGTGATCGAAACCGCCTCGGCCATTGAGCTCTATGCGAACCCGAAGCATCCCTACACGGTGGGGCTGCTGAACTCCGTCCCGCGGCTTGATGAGACGCGGAAGGACAAGCTGGTGCCGATTGACGGCAACCCGCCCGACCTCGCTCACCTGCCCGCCGGGTGCCCGTTTTACCCGCGCTGCACGTTTCGCGTGGACATCTGTCAAGAAGAGTACCCGCCCTTCAAACTCGTGGGCGACAAGCACTACGCCGCATGCTGGGAAGCTGAACGCGTTCATCGGGAGGAGTCGTAAATGGTGCAGCAATCTCTTGCGACAGGGACTGTTTCGGCGGGTCGCCAGCGTTCGAAGGGCATCGGCGAAGTCCTCGTAGACGTGCAGGACCTGCAGGTCTACTTCCCCGTCACGGCGGGCCTCATCTTTCAGCGCAAGGTCGCGGATGTGAAGGCCGTCGATGGCGTCTCCTTCCAGGTGAAGCGCGGTGAAACGCTCGGCCTGGTGGGCGAATCCGGTTGCGGCAAGAGCACGACGGGCAAGGCCATCCTCCAGCTCAACCGCCCGACGGCCGGCCAGGTGCTGTTCGAAAACACCGACCTGACCAAGGTGAAGGGCACGGCCCTCCGCCGCTTCCGCCGCCGCATGCAGATGATCTTCCAGGACCCGTACGCCTCGCTGAACCCGCGTATGTCCGTTGGCAGCATCGTCAGCGAGCCTCTGACCATCCACAAGCTGGCGAGCGGCAAAGAGAAGAAGGAGCGCGTCCAGAACCTGCTCCAGACCGTTGGCCTGAACCCGTACTTCGCGAACCGCTTCCCGCACGAGTTCTCCGGTGGCCAGCGGCAGCGCATCGGAATCGCGCGGGCGCTGGCCGTCGAACCGGACTTCATCGTCTGCGACGAGCCCGTCTCCGCTCTCGATGTCTCGATTCAGGCCCAGATCATCAACCTCCTGCAGGACCTGCAGGATCAGTTCGGCCTCACCTACCTGTTCATTGCCCACGACCTCTCGGTCGTGCGTCATATCTCCGACCGGGTCGCGGTGATGTACCTCGGGCACATCATGGAACTGACGGACCGCGATTCAATCTTCGCGAACCCGCTGCATCCGTACACCAAGGCGTTGCTCTCGGCGGTGCCCATCCCGGACCCGAAGGTGGAACGCCAGCGCGAGCGCATCATCCTCCTGGGTGACGTGCCGAGCCCGCTGCGCCCGCCGCAGGGCTGCGTGTTCAACACGCGCTGCCCGATCGCGATTGACGAATGCCGCACGCATCGCCCTGAGTGGCGGAACGTGGGCGACGCCAGCCACGAACACTGGGTCTGGTGCCACCGCGTGGATGCGGGCGCCGGGATCATGCACGGCGCTTCGCAGACACCGGCGAAGGTCTGAGGAGTCTCTGTACACGACGAGAAGAGGCCGGCGAAAGCCGGCCTC
>JANXYE010000146.1 GCA_025350285.1 Chloroflexota bacterium | reverse complement strand
CCCTCGGCAGAATGCGCAGGTTCATCCAGGAAGCCGATCCGGACGCCGTGGAGGAGTGGAAGTGGATGGGTACTCCGGTTTGGTCGCACGACGGCATCGTCTGCACGGGCGAATCCTACAAGAAGGTCGTGAAGCTTACCTTCGCCAGGGGCGCCTCTCTGGAGGATCCGGCCCGTCTCTTCAACTCCAGCCTCGACGGAAACGTACGCCGCGCGATCGACATCCACGAAGGAGAAGAAGTTGACGAGTCCGCCTTCAAGGCGCTCGTTCGCCAGGCGGGCGCCCTCAACAGTTCTGGCAACTCGAAACCTTCGAAGACAGCGAAGTCCTAAGGGATTCCGCCCCTGAACAGATCCGGCAGCGGGGTGGGAACCCGCAACGGGCTACGAACGTTGCCGGGCGCGCGGTTCGGCGTAAGATTCTGGCCCATCACGACATGCGGAGAACAAAATGGGCACGCTGGATGGCAAGGTCGCGCTTATCACGGGCGCCGGGTCCGGCATTGGCCGGGGGACGGCCGAACGGCTCGCGCGGGAGGGCGCGGATGTCTGCATCGCCGACATCGACTTGGAGGGCGGTGAGCACACCGCCTCAGCGATCCGCGAGTTCGGCCGCGAGGCGATGGTGATCAAGACGAACGTCGCTTCGTCTCAGGCACAGGAAGCGGCGGCGAAAGCCTGCGTCGAGCGGTTCGGTCGGCTCGACATCGCCGTCGCGAACGCGGGCATCGCGCGGGGCGGGTCCGTACTCGAAATGAACGTGAAAGACTGGCAGGACCAGATTGACGTGAACCTGACGGGTGTCTTCCTGACGGTCCAGGCGACCGCTCGGGAGATGGTGCGGCTGGGGAACGGCGGGCGCATTATCTGCATCGCCTCGCTCGCGGCGGAAAACACGGGCGCGGGCATGTGGTCGTATTCAGCGACGAAGGCGGGCGTCCGGATGATGGTGCGCGGCTGGGCGCAGGAACTCGGGCCGCACGGCATCACGGTGAACTCAATCGGCCCGGGCGTTATCGATACGCCCCTCGCTCACGGCCTGGCGGGGGACGACGGCGGTCCGATCAGGGCGGCTCTCGAGGAGCGTACACCCGTCGGACGGGCGGGGCGGCCATCGGATATCGCGGGGCTGATCAACTTCCTGGCGGGCCCGGATGGGGCGTTCATGACGGGCTCCTACCTGATCATGGACGGCGGATTGCGCGACGCCCGGGGAGCGGCCGGCGACCCGGAGAGTCCGGCGGGGCAAGAACGGATGCGGCACATGGCGTCGAGCCTCGCGCGAAACCAGAAGCTCCAGCCGCTGATCGATGAACGCTGACGGCCCTCGTTCCGGTGCGCCGGCCGGTTGGCACACTGGGCCTGGGCGCCGGGCTAATCCTGGGAGAGTGAAGCCAGCACGGTGGCGAGGTCCCCTTCGAGGAGCGCCAAAACCTTCAGCCGGAGGCCGGGGAAGACGCTACTTTCGATGATGCCTTTGGCGTCCGGTTCGACCGCCACGTAGGCGCCATCGACGAGTCGGAACCAGTCGAGCCGCTCTTCGTAGAGTTGCCAGACGGCGTACTCGAGGACGCCGCTACGCTCGTAGAGGCGCAGCTTCGCGTGAAGGTCGTAGGCGGCGCTGGAGGCCGCTACCTCGAAGACGAGTTCGGGAGGACCTTGGACATTTCGATCCGCGCCAATCTGCGATCCGCCACCCTGCCGGCGGCGGATCAATACGTCCGGCTGCGGATCGTTGTCGGCCGGCAAGCGAACCGTACCATTGTCGATCACCTGGCAGCCCCGGCGGGTTGCGCAGTATGTCTTGGCCCACGCGACAACATCGCCGTGAGCATCACCATGGTCGGAACTTACAGACACGTCTACGAATACCTCGCCTTCGATGAGCTCCGCCCGCTTTATCTCGGGGTGCAGGTCCCAGCGGCGTTCGAATTCTTCGCGCGTGAGCCGGTCGCCCGACTTCAGCTCAGGCGGAAGCCGCCGCGTCTCGGGAGGCCGTTCGGCAAGGAGAGATGCCATGCACGGAGTATACCGCGACTTCCCTCCGCGCGACGCATCAATCGCCAGGCATTCCGACGATATTCCGCGTCGCCAGCGCCGCGAACGCGTCCGGCGTGAGCCCGAGCTCGGCTTCGAGCACCTCGGCCGTGTGCTGACCGAGGAGCGGGGCCGGTCGCACCTTCACATCCGAGCGGCTGAGGCGCACCGGGTTCGCGGGCAGGCGGATCGGCCCTCGCGTCGCGTGGTCATGGGTGACGATCGCGCCGCGCGCTTCCAGGTGCGGATTATCGAAGATGTCGTTCGAATCGTAAACCGCGCTGACCGGGACGCTGCGCTTGCCGAGGTACTCCATCGCTTCCCACTTGGTGCGCTGGCGCGACCAGGCGCCGATCTCCGCTTCGAGCGCATCCGCGTTTTGGGAACGCGCGAGCCAACTGTCGAAGCGCTCGTCCGCCGCGAGGTCTGGCCGGTCGATGGCCAGGATCAAGTCATCCCACATCCGATCCGTGACGACCATGATGAAGATGTAGTCGTTCGGGCCGCCCGGGGCACAGGGAAAGAGCGTCGCCGTCGGGACGAAGCGCGCGCCCGTGCGAGGGATGGGGCCGGGCAGGTGGCGCTCCTTCGTGGACATCTGCATCTTCATGAAGTTGACGACGGTCTCCTGCATCGAAACCTCGACGACCTGGCCTTCTCCGGTCTTCAGCCGCTCGATGTAGGCGGCCAGGATGCCCATGGCGGCGTGCATGCCGGTGCCCGTGTCAGCGTAGGTCGGGCCGGGACGCATGGGGCCGCGGTCGGCTTCGCCGGTGACGCTGAAGGCGCCGCCGGCGGCCTGAGCGACCCAATCAAAGCACTTGAAATCCTTGTACGGGCCCGTCGTGCCGAAGCCCTTCACCGTCGCGTAGATCACGGCCGGGTTGTGCTGCTTGAGCACGTCGTAGCCGATACCGAGCTTCTCCATTGTGCCCAGGGTGAAGTTCTCAACGACCGCATCGACCTTCGGGACGAGTTGGAGGAAGAGGTCCCGGCCTTCTGGCGTGGCCAGGTCGATGGCGAGGCTCTGCTTATTCGCGTTGAACGAGAGGAAGTAGAGGCCATCGCGAGCGTCGCCGGCGGCCGAACGACGGCCAGGGTCGCCTCGGCCCGGCTTTTCCACCTTGTAGACGGTCGCGCCGAACCAGGCGAGGTACTGCGTGCAACTGGTTCCGGCCTCGTACTGCGTAAGGTCGAGGACCTTCATGCCATCGAGAGCGCCCATGGGGATGCCTCCGGGTGTTGGTGAGGCGGAGCTTACTCCGAAAGCTGCTAGCTATTAGCTGTTAGCTTCTAGTTCGGCGTCAGCGGAATCGCTGCGGCGCGCGTCCCGGGACTCAGCAGCGACGGGCACACGAAGTCCGAATCAGGCTCAGGCCTGACTAACAGCTAGTAGCTAACAGCTAGCAGCTAACAGCTACAGCGGGATATTCCCGTGCTTCTTGGGTGGGTTCCGGTCTGCCTTGTTCTGGAGCATCTCGAGCGAGCGGATGATCTTGCCCCGGGTCTCGCGCGGGTCGATCACATCGTCGATGAAGCCTCGGCCGGCGGTGATGTACGGGTTGGCGAAGCGCGCGCGGTACTCTTCGATCAGTTCTTTGCGCTTGGCGTCCGGGTCATCGGCCCTGGCGAGTTCTTCGCGGTAGATGATGTTCACCGCTGGGGCGCCTTCCATCACGGCGATTTCGGCCGTCGGCCAGGCGAAGTAGGTATCGCCGCGCAGATGCTTGCTGCCCATGACGATGAAGGCCCCACCGTAGCCCTTGCGCAGGATAACCGTGATTTTAGGCACGGTGGCTTCGGCATAGGCGTAGAGCAACTTGGCGCCGTGGATGATGATCCCGCCGTACTCCTGCGTCGTGCCCGGGAGAAAGCCGGGGGTATCGACGAGCGTGATCACGGGCACGTTGAAGCAATCGCAGAAACGCACGAAACGGGCCGCCTTGCG
>JANXYE010000145.1 GCA_025350285.1 Chloroflexota bacterium | reverse complement strand
GTGACTCCGGTCATTGCCATGATTCGCGCTTCGTGCCGGGATCGGGCCTCCTGGGCCTGGAGTTCGGTTGCCACTGCTGAGCACCTCCAACATCCCGTGGTTGTCGCGCCGGGACGATAACTGGCGCGACCGCACGCGTTGTTATAGTACGTCCCGGCGGTTTGTCTAGAGATCGCTTTCCCCTAATGGAGAACCCCTCGGCGCCAGCATTGGGCAGCGCTGCGAAGTCCAGATCGGCTCCCACGCGAAAGTCGGGGTGTCCGCTCGAAGGTGTGGCAATAGGACTGGTGCGGGAATCGGGGCGCTCGCCTGACCAACCGGATCCGACGGAGCAAGGCAGGTCGGATTCGTGGCTCAAAAGGCCTTGAGTGCAGTGGTCCGGGACGCGCTCCATGGCGGGGCTGCGCGCGCGGCGCGGCGCCTGGTAGAGCCCCAGAGTCTTCCTCGTAGGTCGGGCCATTGGAGCCCGAGAATTCGCTGACGGGTCCGAACGCCTATCCTGGCGGCGAGCCAGCTGGATGACCAGGGCCTACCACGGCCGCCATCTAAGTCGAAGACTGATGTATGATCGCGGCGCGTCGGCTTGGAGCCTGAACGCGCCGGGCAGGGGAGGTGTTCCATGAGGACCTTGCGGATTCGTGCAGGCCTGCTGGCCGCAATCGTTATCGGCCTGGTCGTGTCGGGCGTGGCGACTGGCTATGCCAGCCATTCATGGGGCGGGTATCACTGGGCGACGAGGACGACGCCGTTTACCCTCCAGCTGGGCAACAACATGACCAGCGGCTGGCAGAGTTACCTAACGACGGCCTCAAGCGATTGGAGCAAGCTGGACGGCATTGGGATCGGCAACCCTCTCCGCACGTCTCTTGTCAAGGGCGCCTTCCTCAAGCGTTGCGGAGCCGTAAGAGGGCGCGTCGAAGTCTGCAATGGCTCGTATGGTCAGAACGGCTGGCTGGGCCTCGCCCAGATCTGGTTGGACAGCAGCGGGCATATCGTGCAAGGAACGACGAAGATGAACGACAGCTACTTCAGCCTCTCGACGTACAACAACGCGAACGAGAAGCAACACGTCGTGTGCCAGGAAATCGGGCACACCTTCGGCCTTGACCACCAGAGCACGTCAGGCGCCACCCTGGACACCTGCATGGACTACTTCTCGAACACCGGCGCCAACGCGGGGAGCAGTTTGAGCACGCACCCAAATCTACACGACTACGGCGAGCTCACGCTCATCTATAACCACGCCGATACGTACAACAGCTATTCGATCGCCGCCGCGGTGGCGGCTGGTAGGCTCGGCGTCCCGGGCAGGGGCGGTCCCAACGGGGCCGACGGCGACGGAACGCCGGGCGAAGCGTCATCCGACCGCGGCAACTGGTACGTCGAAGAGCTCGGCGACGGCCGCCGTCTGGTCACCCACATCTACTGGGCCGAGCGGGGCCGCTAAACAAGCATCCAGAAGTGCCTGGAGGGTTCCCAGGCCCGCAGCGTTCGCCACCACCCTAAAGCAGCCTCGCCGGCTTGCGGAGGCATACCATCAGGTGGTGACTCCTGCGAACCGTTTGCTTTTCGCCCTCGCGTGGATTCCGCTCGTGGCGGGCCTGCTCACGGCCGCATGCGGCGACGACGGCCCGGGAAAGACACCGACCCCCGACATCGAAACGACCCCCTCGGGGAGCGCGCTCGGCCCCGGGATTACCATTGCCGACGCGCTCACAGCGAAGCTCGATGGGCCACTGCTCGTCAATGGCTGGCTCTGGCGCCAACCAAACGGCGAAATTCGCCTGTGTACGACGCTGTCCGAGACCGCGCCGCGCGGCTGCGGCAAGCCGTCACTGGTGGTGGTGGGCCTCGACCTGGGCTCATTACCGGATCTGCGGAGCGAACACGGCACGACCACGTCTTCCAGTCCGATACAGGTGCTTGGCGCCGTCGCTGGAGGCGTGCTTATAGTAGCGCGCAACGCGACGGGGTAACGGGATCGGTTCCGGGGCAGCACGAAGAATCGCGCATGCGGAATGCGTTGTACGCCTACCCCACCGTCGCTGCTCCCCGCGCCCGTCGCTTCAGTTGCCACCGGGCCGTGAGACCAGGCTACCCCGGCGGACGAACGCCGTCGGGCCGTTTTCGGACACGTCATCGCGAGCAGGCATCGGACATGGAGTCGCTAACCGAGTGCGATAGGAGTCTTGCGTCCCGTCCTACTGGCCGAAGAGGCGGCCGTTCGGGGTGTGGTTGATGACCGAGAACCAGAAGCTATTGTGGCCGGGGACCCGTCCGAGACGCTCCCCACCGTCGGCGATGAGCGCGCCTTCGGTCAGGCTCCAGGCGCGTCCGTCGGACGACTTGAGCGTGCCTTTCTTGCGTTCAAAGTCGATGAACTTCGTCCCGCCGCTTTCGTAGGCTCGCGCGCCGCTGCCGTCGGGCGTCGCGAGGACGACGACCGCCGTACCGCCGACCGAATCGAGCACGAAACCACGTTCGTTGAGCAGCTTCACGGGGTAGGCGGTCAGCGCCCCGTTGACGCGGACGGCGTAGACAACGTCCTTTGGCTGAAGCGGGCCGCCGCGGTTGGGCGCAGGAAACATGAGTTGTGGGCTGGCGAAGTAGTCGCGGTAGGCGACGCCGGACCCGTAGTCGCGGCTGAATCCCGTTTCGATGTCGAGCACTTTGGTCTCCGGGTGGGCCGCGAGCCACTCGCCGTAGGTCGTGTGGGTGACCGGGAGGATCTTCAATTCGATACCGGAGCCGGCCAGTTCGCCCCAGACCGGCACCCCGGTGTACTGCTCCCAGAGGGTGCGCGTTTGGCGGTCATACATGAGCTTGTTCGAGCGGTAGAGCATGCCGCTTGTGCCGAAACGGTAGGTCGTTTCGCCGACGCGCCCGTCATACAGGATGGCGCTACCGCAGAGGGTGCAGTAGGCGAGAGACACCGGCAC
>JANXYE010000135.1 GCA_025350285.1 Chloroflexota bacterium | reverse complement strand
GTTCGCGACCGATTCGCCACCGCAGCGCAGCTTCACCGCGCGGAACCCGGCGTCTACCAGCCTCGGCGCCCACTCCGCCAGTTCGGCAAGGCTGTAGTGCCGCCAGAGGTGCCCGCTCCCATAAGCCCGCACCCGGTTCGAGTTCCCGCCCATCAGCTTCCAGCACGGCAGGCCCACGGCCTTCCCTTTGATGTCCCACAGCGCCACATCAATCGCGGAACTCGCGCGCGTTACGAGCCCCGCCGGCGAAGCGCCACCGTTCGCGGTTCGGAGCTGCGCGCCAATGGCATCGGTCTCAAACGGATCTCGCCCGATGGCCTGTTCGAGCAGCGCTTCGACGGTCGCCTGGAGCGCCCTGGCCATGCCGGCCGTGTAGCCCGCATACCCGGCGTACGAAATCCCTTCGATTCCCTCGTCCGTGCGGACGCGTAGCGTTACGAACGTCGGATCGACGCGCCCGGGGATCTCCCCCAGGAGGCCGCGCTCGTTCGGGAGGTGCACCAACCGCGTCTGGAAGGTTGTGATTTTCATCGCCGCAGGTCTCCATGTCTCCAGGTCGCCGACTAGCGGTACGCCTTCAGCGCTTCGCCGTAGGTCTTGAGCACGGGCAGGACGGCTTCGGCCGGCGCGGATTCGAGGCCCCAGACCGCGCGGTCCACGCCCGCGGCGGCGTATTGCTCGATGCCCTTTGGGTCGAGCGGGACGCCGAAGACGGTGATCTCGGGCTTCGGCTTGCCCTTCGCCGCGGCCAACGCGGTGACTTCGGCGATGCGCGCGGCGAGTTCCTCGAATGGCATCTGGAAGGCGATCGGCATCCAGCCATCGGCGTATTCGGCCACGCGCTTCAGCGTGTGCGGGCCGATGCCGCCGATGATGATCGGCGGATGCGGCTTTTGCACGGGCTTCGGCCAGGACCAGGTGGGGCCGAAGTCGACCGTGTCGCCATGGAACTCAGCCTCGTCCTTCGTCCACAGCTCTTTCATCGCGAGGATGCGCTCTTTCATGACCTTGAATCGGTGATCGAAGTCTGTGCCGTGATTGCGTGTTTCCGGTTCGTTCCAGCCCGCGCCGATCCCCAGGATTACGCGACCGTTGGAGACGAGGTCCAGGGTCGCGACCTCTTTCGCGAGCACGAACGGGTCGCGCTGGGGGATGAGGGCGATGCCGGTGGCGAGCTTGATGGTCTTCGTAACGGCGGCGGCCGCGGCGAAAGCGACGAACGGGTCGAGCGTGCTGCGGTAGTGTTCCGGCACGGTGCCGTCGCCCATCGGGAAGCGCGTCTGGGTGGGGATGTGGGTGTGCTCGGGGAACCAGAGGGACTCGAGGCCGACATCCTCGGCCGCCTTCGCGACTTCCGCCGGGCCGATGCTGTAGTGGGTAGGGAAGATGCTGACACCGAACTTCATGGGTGACCCTCCGAGGCGGGCAAGGCTACAGGCAAACTGGCCGCGTAGCCAGTTCCGCGTGCCATATGGTCCGAAGAGCATAGTATCCGGACATGTACCACCTGCTCTTCTACGACTATGTCGAAAACATGCTTGAGCAGCGCGATCCGTTTCGGCCGGGGCACCTTGCCTACGCCCGCGGCTTCGTCGAACGGGGCTTGCTGAAGATGGCCGGCGCCTATGCGGATACCGTTGATGGGGCCGTCTTCGTTTTCACCACTGGCGACCCGGCCCAGGTGGCGGACTTCGTCGCGCACGACCCGTACGTCCAGAACGGGCTGGTGCCATCGCATCGCATCCGTCCCTGGAACGTCGTCATCGGAGGGGAATCCTGATGGAACCGACGCGCCTGTCTATGCCCATCGGCGAAGCGATGTGGACGCAGCGTTCAATCCGCCGCCTGCGTCCGGACCCGATCCCGGACGATGATGTCCGGCTGATTTTGGAGGCCGCCAACAAGGCCCCGAATGGCGGCAACGTCCAATGGACGCGCTACCTGGTGCTTACGGACCCGGCCGTGATCCGAACGTTTGGGGCACTCTACAAGGAAGCCTGGTGGGCGAAGCGGCGCGATGGCGAAGGCTGGACGAAGCCCGAAGATATCCCGCCCGGGGCGAAGGTCGCTCGTTCGGCGATGCGCCTGGCCGACGAAATCGGCGCCGCGCCGTTGATTGTTTTCGTCCTCGCGCAGGACCCTGGGCCGGCGAACTCGGTGATTACGTGCGCTCAGAACCTCATGCTTGCCGCGCGGGCGCTCGGCATCGGCTCCGTTCCAACGACGCTGCACCCGCAGGTCATGGAGCGCTTCCACGCGATGTTCAACATCCCGGCGAACGTCTCGTTTCACTTCTGCATTCCGATGGGCTATCCGCGCGGCAACTTCGGCCCGGTCAACCGCAAGCCGGTCGAGGATTCGACCCACTGGAACGCCTGGTAGGGGTGCGTTGGGGGGTGTGCGTCAGATTGTTGCACGATGAGTGGGCGCCGACCTGGCGGCGATCCCCAAAGACCGCTCCGTATCCGTCGCGGCCAGGATTGCCGCCCGCCGACTCGGACCCACGCTGCCAATCCTGGCCGCGAGTGGCGAACGAGCGGTTCGTTCATG
>JANXYE010000117.1 GCA_025350285.1 Chloroflexota bacterium | reverse complement strand
CGTTTACGGGCTCCTCGACCCCAGAATCCGCTACTCATAGGGGAAACATCTTGGCCAACGAACCAGCGTCACTCGATCTCGCAGGGTCCGCCGATTTCGGTCCTCGCAGCTTCAGCGATAGACCCCTGCTCCAGCGTTGGTTCATGAGTTTCCGAAATTTCATGCTCCACAGACCGCTCGGTGCGTTGGGCGTCATTCTCATCCTCATGATGTTCGCCGCGGGCGTCTTTCCCGGCGTGCTCGCCCGCGAGGATCCGGAGGTGATCTTCAAAGAGATCGCAGTCAACCCCCTGTGCGACCCGGTGCTCGCTGAAAAGTCATTGACGGATCCGACCGTCCGCCTGAAGTATCCGGCGGCCGTGCTCGATTGCGGTGGAGCGGCGCAGCCGCTGCTCCACGTATCGCCTTCGGCGGATCATTGGCTTGGGACAGATGTACTGGGCCGTGACCTCTACTCCCGGATTGTCCACGGCGCCCGGACGGCGCTCCTTGTGGGACTCGGGGCCGCTCTCATCGCCACGGTCTTCGGCGTCATCATCGGCGTCATCAGCGCCTACTTCGGCGGCACTTTGGACTTCGTCATTCAGCGCTTCGTCGATACTCTCCAGGCGTTCCCGCCGCTCGTCCTGCTCCTTCTGTTCGGTCAGGTCATTGCCGACATCAGTTTAAGGACGAACATTATTTCGCTCGGCATCCTGGGCGTTGCGAACACCGTCCGCATCGTGCGCAGCTCGGTCCTCACCACGCGCCAGGAAGTATACGTGGGCGCCGCCCAGTCGATCGGCGCTTCCGATTCGCGCATTATGGCCCGCCATATCTTCCCAAACATCACCGCCCCGATCATCGTCACCTTCACAAGTTCGATCGGGATCTACATCCTCGTTGAGGCCACCCTCGCCTTCCTCGGGCTGGGCGACCCAACCCGCATCAGTTGGGGCAAGATGATCGAAGAGGGCCGGCGCCTTGGGCCTTCCAGTCCCGGCGTCGCGTTTTACGTCGGCGTAGCCCTGACCTTAAGCGTCCTCGGCTTCAACCTCGCCGGCGACGCGCTCCGCGATGTGCTGGACCCGCGTCTTCGTGGCCGCGGCGGCCGGGCGGGTTTCTAAGGGCGCATCATCGCCAACGCGCACCGACACAGCGACCGGCCCGCCCACGCGGGCCTGTTGCGTTTTCTGGGCGCACAGCCTCAGGCGATAGGACGCGCGGCCTCGTCCAGGAACTCCGCAATGTGCATAACGCGCGCCTCGAGGCCAGCCTCCCGCACCGCCGCTTCGTATTGCATTTGGCAGCCAGGGTTCGCCGTGACGATGACATCCGGGCGGTGCTTGCGGAACTGCTCGGCCTTCTTCGTGCGGAGCTGCGCGGACATCTCCGGTTGCACGAGACTGTAGAGCCCGGCCGCCCCGCAGCACATGTCGCCCCCGGCGGTCTCGATCAGTTCGCACCCAGCCGCCCGCAGAAGCTGGCGCGGCTGTTCGCGTATTCGCTGCGCGTGCGCGAGGTGGCACGGATCCTGATAGGTAACGCGTAGCAACGTTGCACGCCCGCCCATTTCCGGCAAATTCGCGGCGAACTCCGTGAAGTCCTGGACCCGTGCCGCGAACGCCTGGGCGCGGGCCGCATAGGCCGGGTCGTTTCCAAGGAGGTCGCCATACTCCTTCATCGCGGCGCCGCAGCCGGCGGAGTTCACCACGATCGGGTCGTCCCCGGGGATCCCATCGATGTTCCGCCGTGCCAGCTTGCGCGCGAACTCGATGTCGCCATCGTGCGCGTGAAGTGCACCGCAGCACGCTTGTCCCAACGTGGCGACCGCTCGCACGCCCCCGCGCGCCAAAACACGCGCCGTCGCCCGGTGCGCGTTCCCGAACAGCTCGCCCATCACACATCCGGTAAACAGTACCACGGTCGATCCGACGGTCGATGGCTCTGCGAGCGCCGCACCCGGCCGAACAGGCGTGCCGATGTGCCTCGGCAATTGCGCCTCAGCGGCTCCGATGCGGCCGAGCCAACGCAGCACACCGGTCCGGCGCGCGAGCGGCCGCAGAGGAGTCGCCGCGAGCATCCGCACCGGCGCGATGGCCGCCGCCAGCACTCGCGGCCGCGCCACCACCTGGCGCAGGAATAGCTTCCGCATCCGCCGCGCACCACCACCCGTTGGCGGGCTCGCATCGAGTTGCGCCCGCGCGTGCTCCATGATTCGCCCGTACGGCACCCCACTCGGGCAGACGGCTTCGCAGGCGCGGCACTGCAAGCAGAGTTCCCAGTGACCCTGGACCGCGGCAGTTAGCGGAATTTCACCTTCCTCAATAGCCCGCGCCATGAAGATCCGGCCCCTCGGCGACTCGGTTTCGAGCCCCGTAATCGCATAGGTTGGGCAAGCGTTCACGCAGAGACCGCAGTGCACGCACTTTGCGAGGTCCTCCATTGCCGGGGCGTCGGCTGGCTTCGGCCAATGCTTCGAATCAGATGCCACCTACGAACCTCCCCCGGTTGAATCGCCCGTCTGGATCATACGCCGCCTTCACCGCGCGCATGATGGCGAACGATCCTGGCGGATCCCCCCATGCGTCGATTGAGTCGCGGAAGGTGGCCGGCATCCGTTCGACGACGACGGATCCGCCCGTCCCCGCCACGGCCGAGCGCACCTTCTGGACGGCCCCTCCGAGCGTGCGCGCCGGCAACAAGCCCGCTCCCCGCCAGGTGGCGCGGATGAACCCGGCCAACGGGCGATAGCTGAGTCCGTCCGGTTCGAGCCGCAGCAGTTCTCGCAGAACATCGGCGGCATCCGCTGGTTGCGCCGCCACACGCACGGTGAACGCATCACCTTCGCCGAACCCAAGGTCCCGGGCGGCCCTGTAGCGCTCCTCGGCGGCCGCCTCCAGCGGCGTGTCCGCCAACACCAGGCGCACCGCATCAAGGGCGGCGGCGGGGACTCGCAGCAACAGCTCCCAACGCTCGCCCGCCCCCCCCACCTCGGCCACCTCAGGACGGATATCCGCCCGGTAGATGCGCTCGGCCAGCGCCAGCCCGGCCTCTGGCGTCGAAAGCGG
>JANXYE010000108.1 GCA_025350285.1 Chloroflexota bacterium | reverse complement strand
TTCGCCTCAAACCGTGACCCTGCGCCTCGCACTGGCTATCGTCGTCTCACTCTCACCGTCCGCGGACTCCACCTCTCCGCCCCTCCGCGGCAAGGATCTGATGATGCCCAACCTCTCAGGCAAAGTCGCCATCGTGACCGGCGCCGGCCGCCAGCGCGGCATCGGCCGGGCGATCGCCCTGCGCCTCGCCGCCGATGGCGCCGATGTCGTGGTCTGCGGCGTCCCCCGCGACCCATCCACGTTTCCTGAGCACGAACGCGCGGCCGGCTGGCGAGGCGTCAGTTCGGTCGCGGACGAGATTCGCGCCCTCGGCCGCCGGGCAATCGGCCTCGACTGCGATGTCACGGTGAAAGCGTCGGTCGAGGAGATGGTCGCGCGCGCCGTCGCCGAACTCGGCGGCCTGGACATCCTCGTGAACAACGCCGCCCTCCCGAGCGAGGCCGGCCACGCCAGCATCGTGGATATGGCCGACGAGACCTGGTACCGCACCGTCGATGTGAATCTGAACGGCCTCTACCTCGTCACCAAGGCGGCCGCGCGGGCGATGATCGCGGGCCAACGTGGCGGCGCGATCGTGAACATCTCGAGCACCGCCGGCCGTATCGGCATCCCGGACTACGGCGCCTACTGCGCGACGAAGTGGGGCATGCTTGGCTTGACCCAGCAACTCGCGCTCGAACTTGCGCCGCACGGCATCCGCGTGAACTGTGTCTGCCCCGGCTCCACTGATACCGACATGATGGACGGCACGTTTGGGCGCACCGCCGCGAAGTTCGGCCTTCCCGCCGATGCACCGAAGAAGGGCGCTATCGCCCGCATCCCTTTGCACCGCCAGGGCCGCCCGCCGGAACAGGCGGCCGCCGTCGCCTTCCTCGCGAGCGAAGAAGCGAGCTACATCACCGGCCAAACCCTCAACGTGGACGGCGGCCTGAGCATGGACTGAGCCTACGGGCGTTCAGCACGGCTTCCCGGTACCGTTCCTACGGAACCGCGCGCGGCAGCAAGCGGCGCCCAGGCTCCGAGACACGCCCACCGCACCCCCGTATGCTCAACCCGATGACCAACCGCACCAACATCTGGGCTGGCGAACTCGTCCGCCTGCGCGCTTTCGAACCCTCGGACGCCGATGTGCTCCACGCCGTCAGCTTCGACACTGAGTCTCAGCGCTTGGGCTCGCGCCAGGTGCGGTATCCAGGCAGCCTCGCCTCCGCCCGCAAGCAGAACGAAGAACAGGCAACTCACGATAGCCCCGATGGCTACACATTTCGGCTTGCGATTGAGGCGCTCGAGTCGGGCGAACTGGTCGGCGACGTTGGTACGCATCAGGCGGAGCCATTGCACGGCGTGTTCTCGTACGGCGTCCGCGTCTTCCGCGAGCACCGGGGCAAGGGCTACGCCAGCGAAGCCATCGTCCTGCTTCTCCGTTACTGCTTCCTCGAATTACGCATGCACAAGGCGAACGCCGGCGTCTGGAGCTTCAACGAAGCGTCACTGGCGCTTCAGCGGAAGCTCGGGTTCATCGAAGAGGGGCGCCTGCGCGACAATATCTTTTCGAACGGCGCCCACCACGATGAATACCGCTTCGGCATGACGGACGCTGAGTTCCTCGCCCGCTACGGTCGGGGCTAGATGTCGAAGATGTCCGCCACCGGGTATGAGAAGCCGGGGAGGACATCCTCACCATCGAGCAAGTCCTCGGGGCCGAGTCGCTGCCGGGGCCGCCCCCGGCGGATGACGTCAACCGACCGCAAGCTCGGGAAGACCACCCAGATTAGCGTCGCTCCGGCGTCGAGGTACTCCTGTATCTTCTTCTCGAGCAGTGCAACGCGATCGTTCGGAGAAACCACCTCAACTACGAGGTCGGGGGCGATTTCCTGGCTGCCGTCGCCGGGCCTGCCTTCGGGAATGCGGCCCGCGAGTGTAAACGAAACGTCGGCGCGGCGGAAGTGGTCTGGATCGTCGAAAATGTCGAGCGTGTTGTCGGCCCCGGAAACGACTCCGAGCCTACCGGGACGCACGAAGTTTCTGACGACCGAACTAATTTCTATGGCGATCGCGCTCGTTTCCCAGCTCACGTTCAGCTCCTCAAGGCGGCCCTCGACCAACTCGTAGAGGTTGTCGTCCGGCAAACTGAGGACTTCGTCCTTCGTAAGCGGCCGATCAAGAACTGGCGTTGCCATTCGGTTACCCTCGACGTTCAGCATACCGTTTCGGCCTTAGGCTCGTCGATGGATGTACCATGGCGCCATGTTCGACGTAAGCCCTGTCTGGACCGGCCGCCTCGTGCGCCTGCGCGCTATTGAGCCCTCGGACGCCGAGCGCTTCAACGCCGACCAGCGGGACTCAGAGGCGCAGCGCACCGGCTATGAGATCAACTTCCCACGCAGCATGGAGCGCCAACGCCGCTGGGCCACGGACGAATCGCTCTCCGATGGGCCCGCTCCGTTCGAATTCCGTTTCGCCATCGAGACGCTGCTTGAGGGCGAACTTGTCGGCTCGATGAACACCCATGCCGCCAGCGCCCGCAACGGGAACTTCGAGTACGGCATCGCGATCTTTCGTGACCACCGGGGCAAAGGCTATGCGAGCGACGCCATCCGCCTCGTCCTGCGCTACTACTTCAAGGAGCTGCGCTTCAACAAGGCGAACGCCACCGTTTACGCCTTCAACGAAGCCTCGCTCGCGCTCCATCGCAAGTTCGGCTTCGTCGAGGAAGGCCGCATTCGCCAGAACCTGTTCACGAACGGCCAGTACCACGACGAGCACTGGTTCGGCATGACGGCCGCCGAATTCTTCGCGCGCTACCCGTAGGTTGGTGGCCGGGGCACTGGCGGCACAACGGCACCTACTTCGCGATCTTGTTGACCTCGGCCATCTCTTCATCCGAAAGGCGCCAGGCTTCTCCGGCGGCAACGTTGCTCGCGACCTGCTCCGCCTTCGTCGCACCAGCGATCACGCTGCCCGTGTAGCTCTTCGAGAGCAGCCAGCCGAAGGCGAGTTCGAGGATGCTGTGGCCGCGCGAACCAGCGTAGTCGGAAAGCTGCCCGACGATCTCGAAGTTCCGGTCGCTCATCAGCCGCTGGCCGATAGGGGCCTTTCCCCAGGCGCTCATGCGCGTATCCGAGGCTGGCTCCTCGCCCTTGTGGTACTTGCCGGTGAGCATCCCGCTCGCCAGCGGGAAATACGGCAGCAGGCCCACCCCGAACTTCTCGCAGGCCCCAACGAGTTCTGCCTCGATCCCGCGGCTGAGCAGGCTGTAGTCGTTCTGGGCTGAGATGAAGTGGTTCAGCCCATGCATTTCGGCGATGTAGTGCGCCTCCGCCGTCTGCCAGCCGCTGAAGTTCGAGTGGCCGGTGTAGCGCACCTTGCCCGCCTTCACCAGGTCGTCGAGCGCCCGTATCGTCTCTTCGATCGGGGTCTTCGGGTCCGGAGTGTGGATCTGGTAGAGGTCGATGTAGTCCGTGTTGAGCCGTCGCAGGCTCGCCTCGCACTCGGCCATGATGTACTTACGTGAGGCGCCGGAGCGGTACGGACCCTCGCCCATCTTCATCCCGAACTTCGTAGCTACGATAACGTCGTGACGACGATCACCCAGGGCGACGCCGAGGAACTCTTCGGACTTGCTGCCACCGTAGACGTCCGCGGTGTCGAAGAGGTTGACGCCGGCCTCGAGCGCCGCGTTGACGACGGTCTTGCTCGCCTCCAGGTCGATACGCATACCGAAGTTGTTGCAGCCAAGCCCGACGACGGAGACCTGGAGGCCCGAGCGGCCAAGGTTACGGAAATCCATGATTGAACACCTCGAGAGAGTTGAGTGGGCGAAGTATACGAGGGCGACGGCTCAGGCGGGCGGTCGTGGTGGAGTGCCAGCAAAGCCGATCGTTCGCCAGTCGCTCGGCGCGGCTCCCGTTATTCCTCTGGAGTGACCATCCCCATGATGTTGTAGCCGCTGTCCACGTACACCACTTCGCCCGTGATCCCCCGAGCTCCATTTCCACAGAGGAACGCCGCCGTGTTGCCGACATCGTCGATCGTAACGTTGCGCCGCAGCGGGGCAATGCCCGCGAACGACTTCTGGTAGTCACGGAAGCCGCGGATGGCGCTTGCCGACAGCGTCCGGATCGGCCCGGCGCTGATCGCGTTCACGCGGATGCCCTGCGGGCCGAGGTCGTTCGCCAGGTAGCGCACGGTCGATTCGAGAGCGGCCTTGGCCACGCCCATCACGTTGTAGTTCGGGGCCACCTTTTCGGAACCGTAGTAGGTCAGCGTGAGCACGCTCGAGTCTTCGCGCAGGTAGGGCAGCGCGGCCTGAGTGAGGGCTACGAGCGAGTAGCAGGACACATCGAGCGCCATCGCGAACCCGGCCCGGCTGGTATCGACGAAGCGGCCCATCAGGTCCTCACGATTAGCGAACGCGACCGCGTGGACGAGGATGTCGATCTGGCCGAAGTGGTCGCCCGCGCGCTGCATGATAGCGGCGATGTCGTCGTCAGAACCAACATCGCACTGCTCGATGAACGTTGCCCCGAGACGCTCAGCCAGCGGTCGCGCGCGCTTCTCATTGATCGCCTGGTACGAAAAGCCGAGCTTCGCCCCCTCGCGGTGGAGTGCCTGGCTGATACCCCAGCCGATGGAGTGGTCGTTCGAGACGCCGAAAATCAGCGCCGTCTTGCCGTCGAGAGTTCCCATGCGCGCCAGTGTACAACAGGGTCAGAAGCGGCACGCGCTCGCTACCCACGCTGTTCACGCGTTGGCGGGCGTGATCTCTCGTTCGATGCGCTCCGCGTTGGCCGACTCCGCCAGGCGCAGTTCAAAGATGGTTTGGAGGTTCATCCACGAACGGGCGTCACCGCCGAAGTA
>JANXYE010000103.1 GCA_025350285.1 Chloroflexota bacterium | reverse complement strand
CGAGAACCGGGGTCTTGCCTCTGGCTACCCCTGGTAGAACAGGTCTTCGGTAGGCCGGGCCAGGCGCCGACACGGTGGCTGTCGCGCCGCGGGCGGTTGCCTGCAAGGAGGCATCACGCGTGGATGCGGGGCCGTCGAATGGCGTAGACCAGCCTCCGGGGCCCGGCCGTCGCGCATTCCCCGATGGGACTTGCCCTACGAGGCAGTTGACGGATATCGAACCCAATCGAGCAACTCAGGTTTCTGAATCCGAAACGAGGGCCCTTGGAGCCTTTGGTCGGGGTTCGAATCCCTGCTCGGCAACCAACTGGCGTTCTCCGTTGCCAACGCGTCCTGCTTCGCCATTTCGGCGGCGAACACGACCCCATTGCAGTTGGCGCGCCGGCGCCGGTAGCCACGGGTGTACGCCATCCTCGACGCGCTCAACCCCGTTCCACAATGTCCTATCGGCGTGAAAGCGCTTCGGCATCAGGCACGAAGGACGCCTCGTTGGCCGAGAAACAGGTCGAGCTGCGCGACGTGGTCACGGGTGTGGGTCAGGCACATGAGCAGCAGCCAGGCGTAAGGCCGGCCGGCGTATCTGTGGGGGGCCGGGACCGGACGCGCGACCCTCTCGTCGGTCAAGCCGGCGACGATTTCGTCAATTCTCCGCCAGGTCAGCGCGCCGAAATCCTGGATTTCGTCCCGCGTCCACACGCGCGGCGGGAGCGTTTCGCGGTCAGTGATGTAGCGGTCGAACGGCGGCGGCGGGCCCCAGCCCTGCGGGAGTTCCTCACCCTCGATGTCGTAATGGGCGACGTTCAGCGTGTGCCAGGCGACGAACCAGAACGCCGAGAACGCTTGGCGGCGCGCGGCCTCGGGAAGCTCGGCACCGAGGCCATGCCTGATTGGCGGCCTCTCGGTGACCGGCCAGAGGCTCTCCTCCCACAGCGAGTCCGAGCAATCGCGCAACGCTCGTTCAAAAAAGTAAAACGATTCCCGGAACGTGTCGCGCAGGCTCGTCTTCCAAGCTTCATCCACCGTGATCCTCCGATCTCGATCCCTCGCCAGCCCCGCAACGCGAAAAAAACGCATGGCAGACCTCGGGGAGGTGGATCCGACGCACTCAAGTAACCCCGAAAACTGACTCAGAGGGCGGACCTTCATTGCCCAGGTCGTCGAGTTTGGGCACTCATCCACGTCTGATATAGTCCTATGGTTGGTCGGGGTTCGAATCCCTGCTGGGCAGCCAAAATCGCTGATTCTGAATCTACAGCGGGCCATTTTGGCCCCTGCCATTCAGGCCGTCTGGCCTCCTCAGCGGAGCACAACCCCACAAGTTCGGCACCCTGCTAGAATCGGCCGCAATATGCCACAGATCCAGTTTGGCCTCGTAGTCCCCGCGGAGTTTCCCGACGCATACGGTCCTGCATCCCTGGTGTCGGACGCTCATCGCGCGCTCGAACTGGTTGCTGGGCACTTCGATTCTGTCTGGGTCGTTGACCACCTTCAGTCTGGGGAGGACCAACAGCTTGAAGGGTTCACCACGCTGACTTATCTCGCGGCGCTGCACCCCGGGTTTCGCTTCGGCAACGCGGTCCTCTGCCAGTCATTCCGGAACCCGGCGCTCGTCGCCAAAATGGGCGCCACGTTGCAGTTGTTGAGCGGCGGGCGGTTCATCCTCGGTCTGGGAGCCGGGTGCAACGAGGAGGAGTATCGGGCATACGGCTACGACTTCGCTCCAGCCCTGGACAGAGTCCGGCAGCTCGAGGAAACGATTCAGATCATCAAGGCACTCTGGTCTACACAGAGTGCGACGTTCGAAGGCGAGTACTACCGAATACGAGACGCCTATTGCGAGCCGCGTCCGGACCCCGTCCCACCGCTGATGCTTGGCGCCTTCAGACCGAAAATGTTACGGCTCGTCGCTCAGCATGCGGACTGGTGGAACGTGTCGTCGAGCGGTCCGAGGCGCTATTCGCGCATGGCGGCGGAATTGGAGCGAGCATGTCTCGCGGTAGGCCGCAGCCCCGCGACGATCCGGCGGACCTGGGTCGGCGGGCTCGCCTGCGCAGCGACTCGTGCCGGGGCGGAAGCGCTGGCCGGCCCACGCTGCAACACCAACGACTTCGATGATTTCGATTTCGTCGGCACGCCTGCGGAAATCGCGGAGCAGATGCGCGAGTTCGTCGAAATGGGCGTGGACTACTTCATGCTGGATGCCGCCGACTTCCCCCGACTGAATGGCCTCGAGATGCTCATTCGGGAGGTGTTGCCGGCGCTGCGGGCCCACTAGCAGGCCGCTGAAACGAGGGATGGTCTATTCAGCGCGGTAGACTAGGAGCCTGTCGGTTTAATCCATAACGTGCCACTTAT
>JANXYE010000084.1 GCA_025350285.1 Chloroflexota bacterium | reverse complement strand
GAGGCCGTCACGGCGGCGCTCCGGGAGTACATTCGCTGGAAGAAGCACCTTGAGTTCGTCGCGTCGTTCGGGACCGTGGAGTGGGACGAAGGTTACGACTACAAAGCAGAACGCCGGAAGGAGTTGGAGCGGGACATCAAGCGGCGGCAGTGCTGACCACCGTCGATACGTCCGCGATGTCGCTAGGAGCCTGTCTGTTTAATCCATAATTACGCACTTATGTTCACAACATGGGGGTCTAAGTGTCAGCCCTCTCGCGAATCGAGGCCTTCTCGGCCCTTAGGTGACGTCGATCACGAACCGTCATGTGGCGATTCCCACTAAACAGTCAGGCTCCTAGCAAAAGATCGCTCCGCCAACAGGAGGACCGCCCATGTCCGAACCAGCAGCGCCACTTCCGCTCGCGGGTTTGCGCGTTTTCGAACTCAGCATCGCGATTGCCGCCCCCAACTGCGGGCGCTATCTCGCGCACTACGGCGCCGAGGTGTTCAAGGTCGAATCGCCGAAGAACCCGGACGTTGCGCGTCTGTTCGCCTCTTCGTGGGCGCGGGGGCGGCCAGAACTGGCGCCCGTGCTGCTCGATACGAGCCCGTACTGTAGCGAAATGTCGGCGGGCAAGCTCAGCATCGCGTTGGACCTGAAGCATCCGCGCGGCCTCGAAGCAGGGCGGATGCTAATCGCGGCCTGCGACATCTTCCTTACGAACTACTCGGCGCCCGCTGTCCGCGCTCTCGGCCTGGACTACGAAGCGGTGCGCGCCGTGCGCCCGGACATCGTCTATGTCGCCCTCCCCGGTTTCGGTTCGGACCCCAGCCTGCCCTACTACAACTACCTCGCCTGGGGGCCGAACCAGGCGCCGCTGGTGGGCCTCGACAACCTCACCGGCTTCCCCGATCAGCCGCCGTGCGGCGTCGCGGCGATAGCGCCCCCGGACTATTGCAGTTCGTTGCACGGAACGGTAGCCGTCCTGGCCGCGCTCGAACACCGCGACGCGACCGGCGAGGGGACGTTCGTCGATGTCTCGCAGTTCGAAGCGACCGTTGCGCTCCTCGGGCCCTACGTGTTCGAACATTCGCTCACGGGGCGCGTCCAGGACCGGACCGGGAACCGCGGGCCGGGCGCCGCCCCGGAAGGCGTCTACCCTTCCCGCGGGGACGACGCGTGGCTCGCCATCACGGTGACGGATGACGCGGAGTGGGCGGCGCTCGGACGGGTCGCCGGGTCGCCGGCCTGGGCCGCCGATGTACGATTCGCGACCCATGACGCCCGGCTCAAACACCTCGACGAGATAGACGAGCTGCTCGCGGCCTGGACGGCCGCGTACACGGCGTCCGAGCTCGCCGCCTGGCTGCAGGAGGCGGGCGTCCCGGCCTACCCCGTGCTGGACAACTTCAGCCTGGTGGCGGACCCGCAGGTGCGGGACAGGCGGTTCTACCAGGTGCGGCGCAGTTCGCGCTTCGGGCGGGACCTGTTCACCGGCCACCCGATGCACTTTTCCGAGACGCCCGGGGATGTGGACCGTGCCGGCCCGATCCTGGGTGAGGACACTGAGCCAGTGCTCCGGGATGTCTGCGGGTACGGCGACGACGAGATAGCGTCTCTGATCGAAGCACAAGCGGCCTTCGGACCGCCGCGGCCCGAACTCGTGCTCACCCGGCCCTACGACGGGGACCTCCCAGCGTTCATCCCCGGCCTCGGCCGCGAGGACCGGAGGAACCGATGACCGGACCGCTCGCGGGCAAGCGAATCCTCGATCTTTCCGGGCTGGCGGGCGCCTACGGCACGATGCTGCTGGCCGCGCTCGGGGCCGAGGTCGTGCTCGTGGAACCGCCCACGGGCAACGGCCTGCGCAAGCTGCCCCCATTCGTACCGGGTGCCGACGGGCTCGAATCGAGCCTCTGGTTTATCTGGCTCGGACAGGGAAAGCGGAGCGTCGTACTGGATCTCGCGACCAATGACGGGCAGTCGGGGCTTCGGAAGCTGTATAGCACAGCCGATGCGGTCGTCGAGACGGCCGCGCCGGGCACCTTCGAAGCGCTCGGCCTCGGGTACGAAGAGGCGCACCGGAAGAGCCCTGGCCTCTCATGGGTCTCGGTCACGCCGTTCGGCCAGACTGGCCCGCGCCGCAACTGGAAGGGATCGAACCTCATCGCCTGGGCGGCGTCAGGCATCCTCTATCAAACGGGCTTCATGGATAAACCGCCCGCCACCCCGGGCGGCCCGGTCCAGCTGGCCTGCCACGTCGCCG
>JANXYE010000057.1 GCA_025350285.1 Chloroflexota bacterium | reverse complement strand
TCTGGGAGTGGGTTGGACAGCTGGTGGGAGCCCTCTGGGCGCCAGACAAGCGACCGCTGGCACCCGGTTTGGCCTCCGCGGGCCGCTTCGGCCAAGCTCAGGCCGGCCGGGCTTGGCGGTTGGCCATCCGCAGGAGGTTGTATGCGTCCCCCGCTAAGGCGCGGAGCGGCGCGCACCATACAGCTTTCCCCGCCCGGCCGTAGCAGCCGACTGATTCCGGTTGCGCCCTTAAACGTCGGCCGCCCTCCAATTTTTCGGCTCAAGATCCTCAGGCGAACAAGGAGGGGCGCTCTTCACAGAGCGCCCATCTTGGGAGCCGGCCGTCAGAACGACAGCACTAACGCCGGATCGTCAGGCTGGTCGTTATGGGGTCGGGCGTACCCACTGATTGTCGGGGTCTACCGCGTTGAGGACTCCGCCAACTGACCATTGAATCATTGCGGGGCTGTATGTACCGCGATAGGTGAGGTCATCCGGGAAAGTCATGTCAACGGTGCAGCCGTCCTCGGACACGGTCCCGGCGAAATCGGGCCGCGAGGTGTAAGTCGGGTCCCACACCCCGAGGGCGACGTTTCCAGTAACTGTGATGTGAGCTACGACTGCGGAAGGGAACCTGACGTGAGCCCACGCACCTGAGAAGTCACACTTCAGGACCCGGGCGCAATCATTTCCGAAATTGAAGCGTGGCGAACCGGGCACCTGGCCGCCTGGCAAGCCATCGCCGTGAGCAAGGTGAGCGGGAAGTGCGTTCCCACTAACGTTAATCAAGACCCAGGGGTTCGAGGTGCTGCCGGTCACGTGGCAGACTGCAACCTTCGGTATAGGCGCGGCCGTGGCGGTCGCGTGCGGACCCCCAAGCGAGCTGAGCGCGGCAACGCCAAGACCGACCGAAGCGAGAGTTATGACGGAAATGAACCTTCGCATGTTTTTTAGAGCCTCCTAAGCTCGTGAGGCGTATCGACTAACCGGCCGGCGTCATATTCCTCAAAGGGCCGTGCCCGGCGAAGCTTCGTAGAACTGGTTTCGATGCCGCGATCACTTTCTCGCCGCATCGTACAGGCCCGACCGGTATAGGCTTCGCTTGAAATCCAATGGCCAAGTTCGCGGATGCCGCCACGTACGCCGCGACTTCCGACGCCGTGCCTCACTCGTGGCGACGAGAGCGGCGCTATCGCCTCGAAAGGCCCGAAGATGCGTCCCAGGCCCAATTACGAAGAGGGCGGCCCGCAGCCCGCAACTCGGGTTCGGCCGGGCACCCCCCTCGTGCTAGTCCGCAAGGCCGTCGGCATCGAGGTCAGCCGCGACAATATCGTCGCTACTGCCGCCCATCGGCGAACCGATCCCTCGGGCGAGCGTCGCGCCTTCCTTGGCTCTTCCGGACATCTCGGTTCCCGTCGGCGAGGTCAGGCCGGCCTCTCGGAACGACGTTGCCGACGCGCGCAGTGCTCGCGCAAGCGCCTTCCACGGCATGTTCAGCAATCGCCTCTTGTGGCTCGCGCTCGGCGTCTCCCGTCGGGCTCCGGGTGGCCATCGTGCACCTGCCTCTCCTCAACGATGCGTTCAGCACCACGCCCCTCTCTCCCGGTGACTGGGCGATCTGCGCCGCGCTGGCAAGCGCCGTCCTCCGGTCCGACGAGTTGTGCAAGCTCGTTATGCGCCAGCGCGACATGACCTGAACGCCGCATCCCTCAACCCATGTGGTCCTCGAGTCGGCGGGAGCCATGGACCGGGTCCGCTCACCGGGCTCCGTCAGCCGGGATAGAGCGGAGCCGCGGCTTCGAAGCACATGTCCTCGCCGCCGCTGATCGTGGTCTCCGCGCTTTACAGATAGACCGCGGCGACGCCCGTCGTGATGGCACGGCCATATCGAGCTTGAGGCGCAAGAGCGCGAAGTACGTGCCCTGGATGAAGCGCCGACGCGAACGCACCGGTCATCTCGGCGCCCGGTAGACGGTAGCGAGGCGCGCGCCTGTAGGCATAGCTTCAAACCGGCGCCCGGCACCCGTTCTCTGGGTCACATACCGTGTCCCTAGGACACACCTCCTCACCCTCGGTAAACCTCGTCGAGCGTTTCTTCGCCGAGATCCCCGACAAGGCCATCCAGCGTGGAATGTTCAAGAACGTGCGTGAATTGGAAACGGCGATCACGGCGTATATCCCAGCGCATAACAAGCATCCCCGGCCGTACACCTGGACCGCCAGCGTGGCGAGTATCATCAAGAAGGTGGAAGATCCCTGCGCCGGCCGGCCGGCCCACCCTGCGTCAGCCGCCGGACCGCGCTGCTTGGGCGCATCACCCAAAGTTGGAGGAGCTACCATGGGAGATTTTCGGGACCCGGCCGCCGACCTCGAAGCCATCCGCGATGTTGCGAAGCGCTACTCACGCGGGGTCGATCGGCTCGACCCGGAAACGATGAAGTCCGCCTACTGGCCCGACGCCACGGACGATCACGGCGCTTTCGTCGGGAACGCCTGGGAGTTCGTGGACCTGTGCATGACGGCGCACCTCCGCTGGCATGGCACCATGCACTGCATTTTCAACCACCTGGTCGAACTCGACGGAGGCGGTACCTCGGCTCGCGGCGAACTCTACAACGTCACGTACCTGTTTCGGGATGGCGCCATCGACACCTGGTTCGGCCGCTATCTCGACGAGTACCAGAAGCGAGGGGATGAATGGCGCATCCTGCGGCGCGTGTGCGTCCACGAAGGCGACAGGAGCGACCCAATCGAGACGCCGTTCGCGATGGCTTCGGACGCGTTCCGCCGGGGTTCATTCGACCGGCCGTCCTTAAAACGCCCCGTCGGTCCGTGAAGCCAATAGCGGAGCATCGCGCGCGAAGCCCCCTCAGCGAATTCCGGTGTCGTAGGTGACTCTCGCCTGGGCGGCCGCGAAGGTCACGGTGACCTCTTGCGGTGGTGGCCGTCCCGAGCAGACCGGCGACGGGCTGGGACCTCAGCGCGTAGGGGCCGACGGGCACCCAAATGATGAACTGCCGCCGTCGTCGCCGACGCTGAGCGTGTCGCTCGCCATCGGAGCGAGGCGGATGGCCGAACGGGGAGTAGCTGTTCGGCGCCTTTCAGCAGTCGAGGTCATCGGCTCCGTCAGCGTGATCTGTTCCGACAAGACCGGCACCCTCACGAAGAACGCGCTCACCGTGGCGGGGGTGGTCGGCCAGGATGGCACCCCCCGGGCCGGCGCCCGACCCGCTCCTGGCGGCCGTGCTCTGTAACGACGCGCGGGAGCAGGACGGAAAGCTCACGGGCGACCCGCTCGATGTTGCCCTCTGGCGATGGGCCGAACAGGAAGGCCTCGTGGCAGCGGCCACCCGATCCGCATGCCCACGCCTCGAGGGTGTCGCGTTCGACGCGCGGTCGCGGTACATGTCCGTAACCTGCGCCGTGGATGGCGCACGCCGTGTCTTCGCGAAGGGCGCGCCGGAAGCGATCCTCGCGTTGGCCGGCATCACCGTCCTGCCGCCGGCGCTCGCCCTGGCGGAAGATGCGGCCACACTCGGGCGGAGGAAGCAGCTCTGCGACGTGGCGGAGGCTGAGCTTGCAGCGGAGGCGCCCGGAGGACGGCGACGAACGCCGCGCGCCTGAAGCGCGAAGGCCGGGGTGCCTGATGCAATTTTGGGCACAACACTTCGACCGGTGCCCCGTTGGTAACACCAAGGCCGCCGTCACGGCCGCGCAGCGGTCGCGACGCTATTTCTACGCACTCCGCCCGGGATTGGATGCTGATTCGCGCCCTGGCCTACATCCTGGCGCACGGCGGTCCCGGACTGCGCAACGCCACCATGGACGCCGTGCTCAACGCGGTATATATCCG
>JANXYE010000056.1 GCA_025350285.1 Chloroflexota bacterium | reverse complement strand
GTTCGCGATGAGGTCCTTCAACACGTACGGCGAAACCTGGCGCGGCACGGCGACCACTGCGTAGTCGATGGGCTCCGGGATGTCGGCCATCGCGGTGAAGTTCTGGATGCCGAGCTTCTCGATGCCCTCAATCTCCTTGGGGTCGAGTTGCACCGAGTAGAGCGTCCCGCCTTTCTCCTTGAACGGCATATTGTTCTGGAGCCACATGTAGCCGGGCCCCTTGTCGCCGACAACGGCCACGGTCTTCGGGTTGAACATGCGATCGAGTTTGTGTCCGGGGACTGCCATCACTGCACCTCAGAGAGATTGCCGCCAAGGGGCCAAGATCGCCAAGGTCTTCTTTTGGGGACTTGGCTTCCTGGCCCCTTGGCGGCGATATTTCAGCTTTCCGAAAGGACGATCCGCGCATCGACGGCTATTGCGCCGTCGGCGTAGGCGAACATCGGGTTCAGGTCGAGCTCCTGGACTTCCGGATGGGCCTGCACGAAATCGGAGACCTTCAGAATCGCGTGCTTGAGCGCGGCAAGGTCGGCGGCCGGTTGGCCGCGCACGCCATCAAGGATCGCCTTGCCCTTGATTTCGCTCAGCATCTGAGTCGCGTCCTTCTCTTCGAGGGGCACGAGACGGAACGAAACGTCCTTCAGCACCTCGACCATGATCCCGCCCAGTCCGAACATCATCACCGGCCCGAACTGGGCATCGGTCGTCATCCCGACGATGACCTCGGTCCCCTGCGGCGCCATGAACTGGACCGCGACGCCGGTGATCCGCGCGCCCGGCACATGCTTCGAGCAGTTCTCGATGATAGCCGCATAGGCGGCGCGGACCTCGCCGGGGTCCTTCAAGTTGAGTTTCACGCCGCCCGCGTCGCTCTTGTGCGAAATGTCCGGCGAGACAACTTTCAGGACGACGGGGTAGCCAGCGGCGTCCGCCTGCTTCACGGCCTCGTCCGGCGAAGTCGCCAGGGTGGTCATCGTGACGGGCACACCCGCCTCGCGCAGGAGGTCTTTCGCTTCCACTTCGTTGAGGAGCGTGCGGCCCTCCGAACGGGCGCGGGCGAGAACGGCTTCAAACGACATACAATCCTCGGGCTCTGGTGGCGCCCGGCTCCGCCGGTTCGCCCCATAAATTCTGTCTGCCGGTCGCATTCTACGTGAGGGGCAACGCGTGGGGTAGCCGAAGCCACCGCGGGCCACAGGAGGCTGTCTTGGTCGATGAACAGTACGACATCGTTGTCGTCGGGGCCGGCTCTTCCGGGGCCGTCGTGGCCGCACGGGCGAGCGAGGACCCGTCTCGCAGCGTCTGCCTCGTCGAGGCGGGCCCCGACTATCCCGATACGGCCGCGACGCCCTTCGACCTCGTCAACAGCCACGTCAATTCATTGCGCGACCACGACTGGGGGTTCTCCTATCAGCCGACGGCGGCCGGGCGTGGCCAGCCTTTCCCGCGCGGACGCGTGACGGGCGGATCGAGCGCGGTCAATACGACCATCGCCCTGCGCGGCATGCCGGAGGACTACGACGGCTGGGCGGCAAACGGGAACCCGGAATGGGCCTGGGAACGCGTGCTCCCCGCCTTCCGCCGCCTGGAACGCGACCTCGACTACGGCGACGCGCCGTACCACGGCGACGCCGGTCCAATCAGCATCCGGCGGTACCCGGTGGAGGAGATGACCATCGTCCACCAGGCCTTCCTCGAAGCCGCGCGGGAGCTTGGCTACCCGGATTGCCCCGATGCTAACGACCCGGCGAGCTCGGGCTCAGGTCCGCACCCGATGAACAAGCTCGGCCGCCTGCGTATTTCGACCGCGATCGGCTACCTGGCCGCCGCCCGGGCGCGTCCCAACCTCGCCGTCCACGCGAACACGTTGACCCGGCGAGTCATGATCCAGAACGGCCGGGTCACAGGTGTGGAGGTCGAACGGGACCGCGAGGTGAGCGTGATTGGCGCGCGTCTCGTGGTCCTCTGCGCCGGCTCCCTCCAGACGCCGCCCATCCTCGTCCGTTCGGGCGTTGGCCCACGGGCGCTGCTGGAGCAGCTCGGTGTGGATGTTGTCCGTGACGTGCCGGGCGTCGGAGAGAACCTATGCGACCACCCGGCCCTCGCGGTGCTCTGCCGCGTGAAGAACCCGTCGATCCTCGACTCCGATCAGCCGATTGTGCAGACGATCCTCCGCTACACGGCGCCCGGGAGCGACCAGCGAAATGACCTCCAGATAGAGGCGTTCTCGTTCTCGGCACGCGGTGGGCCGCTCGACACGTTTGCTATCGCCGCTGTTCTTGAGCAGGTCAACGGCAGAGGGCGTCTTCGGATCGACTCGGCCGACCCCCACGCCTCGCCGGTCCCGGAGCAACGATTCTGCGAAGATCCGCGCGACCTGAGCCGGCTCGCGGGGGCGCTTCGAGACACGATTGCCTTCACCGATACGCGCGCCTACCGGGAAATCATCTCCGAGGTGCTCTTTCCCACTCCGGAACGAGAACTCACCGATGAGGCATTGGCGCGGATGCTCCTGCGGCTCTCGGCCAGCGGGTTTCACCCATGCGGGACGGCGAAGATGGGGCCGGGCTCGGACCCGATGGCCGTCGTCGATCAATTCGGGCGAAGCCACGCCGTCGAGGGCCTGGTCGTCGCCGACGCCTCCATCATGCCCTCTGTCCCGCGCGCGAATACGAACCTGACGAGCATCATGATCGGCGAGCGCATCGGCGAGTGGATCCGCACCCGCCCGGACCGCTACGGGCTTTAACGACACCGCTCGGCCGGCGGGCACGCCGCACGGCGCTTGGCGATTGACCGGTCGGCCGGGCATACCTACCGTGGTGGTATGAAGGTCAAGACATCCGTCACACTCAGTCCTCAGCTCATCGAGGCCATCGACCAGCAGTGCGGCGTCGGCGGGACACGCTCGGAGTTTCTCGAAAAGGCCGCCTGGGAGGTCATCCGCGCTCGCCAGCGCCACGAACGCGACGCGCGGGACACCCGCATCTACACCGAGCACGCCGAAGAGTACAACCGCCAGGCCCTCGAATCGCTGGAGCTGCAGGACGGCGACTGGTGAAGCGCGGCGACGTGTATTTGGTTTCGCGGCCCGCGGGCGATCCGAAGGTTCGGAGGCCGGTGGTCATCGTCGCGCGGCAGGCATTGCTAGACCTCGCACACTCGACCGTGGTGTGCGCACCCGTCTATACGAACGGGCGGGATCTTGCGACGGAGGTCCGGGTAGGGGAAGCCGACGGCTTGAAGGCGCCGAGTTTCGTCCATTGCGACGACCTTCGCGGAATCGATCGAGTCCGACTCACGAACTTCGTAGGCCAACTGTCCGCGGAAAAGATTCTCGAACTCGACTATGCGCTCGCCGTGGCGGTGGGCATCGACCACTTGCTCGCGTGACCCTGGAGGTTGGAGGAGGTTGGAGGCGCCAGTCGGATTCGAACCGGCGGTGGAGCTTTTGCAGAGCTCTGCCTTACCACTTGGCCATGGCGCCCCACGGAAAACAACCGCTCGCTGGCTTCGCCAGCATGGACTGATGGTGCCCAGAGTGAGATTTGAACTCACACGCCCTTACGGACACTGCCCCCTCAAGACAGCGTGTCTGCCATTCCACCACCTGGGCACGAAACCATCCTACGAAGAGCGGCGCCGTTGCGGCAAGGCGGGTGGGGTCCTTGTCACCGCTTCTGAGGCTCCTGACCCCAGTCTTCGGGCCAGTCATCTCCACGGGCGATGATTCCGTGGGCCCCCGCATCGAGGTCCGGCGGTTCGATTCCGAGCGAACCGAGGATGGTGCCGACGTGTGCCCGGTGCTCGCAGCCGTGCATAACAAGCTGCGTAAGAATCGTCGCTGCCGACCTGTTGCCGTCCCGAAGCGTCAAGAAGTCACCGGGTTCTGGAAGCGCATCGACGAGTGTGGTCAGGTTCGCCGCCGACTGTTCCGCGATGCCGTGGAGCTGGCCGAGATCCGGCCGCAGCGGACGAGGAACTTCGGCGCGGGGCAGTCGCGCCAGGTACTGGTGGTATTTCAGCTCGCTAGGAGCCTGTCGGTTTAATCGTGAGTGGGTTCGACGATACGGTAAGGGCGGATGATCATTAGTCATGCGCTCGTACCGTGACTACACACCCGACCAGGCCTTCCTCGTGCCTCCCTCGCTTGCTGACCTCATCCCCGCTGGCGACCCCGTCTTCTT
>JANXYE010000052.1 GCA_025350285.1 Chloroflexota bacterium | reverse complement strand
CGGCGGTCTTCGCCGAACCGGCTGCCGGGCTCCGGCTGGCGGAGGTGGTGGGCGACGACGCCGATCCGCCGCTTGCTGGCGATGCGCTCGCCGCCGCTGTGCTCGCCCCGCCAGGACTCGATGAACTCCCGCCGCACGCAGCCAGGAGGGTGCCGCTCGCCCCGAACACGACGGTGGCGAGAACGAGCATGCTCCGCTGTCGCGGGCGCGTGGTAAAAGTCATCTGGAACCCTCGGACCCGTCTGGACTCCGCACCCGGCATGCTCAGGCGTGGCGCCTGCTGGCATGCGCCACGCTGGTGGCTAGACCGTGGATCGTCCGGATCCCTGTGAGTATGGGCCGGGCCACGAAGGCCAGTCAAAAGCCTCGATCCATCCGTTTACCGGCCGGCAGACTGAGGTCCAGCCGCGACCCCAACGTTACGAAAGCGACACCACGAGTGCACTAGTCGGCAGGATGAGCCACGCGATCACCGTGACGATCACCGCTGTCGTCGCGATCAGGTCACCATCGTCCTCGGGCGGGTCGCCACAGTTGCCGACGGCCGTCCAGAGGTCCGTCAGCGCCGGTCGCATGATCAGCCGCGAACGATGGCGCGCGATCGACGCGCCGCGCAGCAGCGAACCCGCCACGAACGTCGCCACCACGAACGTGATCGCCGCCGCCACGAGCAGCACCAGCGAGTTACCCAGGTAGAGCGCCCCGACATACCGCAGCACCGTCGCCAGGCCTGAAAGGACCGCCCCGCCAGCGACTAACGCCAACAGGCCATTTCCGCTCGCTGGTAGCCCGGCGGTTAGGCGATCCATCTCCACCCGCGCCTGCCGCAACATGACCCGTTCCGGCGACCCCGGCGCGCTGGCCACCTCGCGCCGGTTGTAGAGCCGCCGGGTACTGTTCCCCACCTGTCGCAGATACGACTTCTTGATGTAGTCCGCCACAGACTCGACAACAAACTCGGTCACGGGCGCCAGGATCCAGAGATTCGGGACATCCGGGTCGCGCGATCCCTCGCGGTCCAGCACTTCGAGCGCGTGCGCCAACCGCCGGTGGGCCGCCGGAAACGCCTCCGGGTTCGCCAGCAAAGGGGTCGGCCCGAGCTGAGCCAGGATGCGCGCATCGACCTCGCCGTCTCCGGCATACTCCGCCATCGCCCGCTCGCCCGCCGCGTCGGCATCGCCCGACAACACATCCCGCGTCCGCCCGAGCTGCTCGTAGAGCCCTTGCCCAGGCGCAACCACCCGCCGCAAGAACTTCTGCTCAGAATTCTGATCACCGTCTTCAGCCACGCGCCTAAGCATACGCCGCCCACGAACTCAGGACTCGGAACTGGGTGCGATTCAAAGCTTTGCGTTGGCACGTGGATGGCGTGGCCGTGCTGGTCGAGGAGGAAAGCCGTGCTCCCCTCGCCCGCGAGGTACGAGGGGGAGATTGGATGAGAAGGCCGGTCAGCTCCAACGCAGTCACGTAAAGTGCTGCAGCGAAAGCGGGCTCGAGGCCCAAGCAAGGAGGAGACCGGCAATGGCGAAGGATAGCAGCAGTCTGGCGAATTGGCAGTGGGAGGGACGGGTGGTGGTGGGGTTGGACCTGTCGGACAGGGTGAGCACGTGGGAAGCGGTGGACGCGAACGGAGAGGTGCGGCGAGGGAAGGTGCGGATGACGGCGGAGGAGATCGGGAAGACGTTCGTGCAGCCCGGGATGAGGGTAGTCATCGAAGCGGGGAATCAAGCGTTCTGGGTGAACCGGGAGTTGGTCAGGCTGGGGCACGAGGTGCTGGTGCTGGACGCGCGCCAGATGGGACCGAGCCGGGGACGGAAGAAGACGGACCGGGAAGACGCGCGGCAGCTGGTGCAGTGGGGGTGCGAGCAGGGAGGCCAGGAGAAGATGTGCGGACGGTGAAGCAGCGAACGGAGCGTAAGCAGGAAGGAGCAAGCGCAACCAGGACGAGACCAGCGCCAGGGACGAGCTGACAGACCCGCGTTCGGGTGACTGCGCCAAACCCCTCTGGACCACGAGTCCGCCCGGGAGATTGCAGCACCCAAACCCCGGACCCAACGGTGCACCCGGCCGCTTAGGCCGTGAGTGCGGATAGAAGAGTGGGGACGAAGCAGCTCGGACAGAGGCGGGCGGTTGGCTGGCAGGCGCCAGTCTCGCTCGCGGCGCTGGCCCGGCAAGGGAACGCTTCGCTCGCTCCTGGCGTCGCGCCCTTGCCCGCCCATCGCTCGCTTCACGTCCCGGATGCCGCCCAGCCAACCGCCGAACCCATCGGGAGACCCACCAAGGTGGGCTTGACTTCTTAAGGCCTTCTCATAGAAGAGGGGGTCGGGGGTGAGGGCGGCGCCTACCGCTGGCACGTCGCCACTCGTCCGCTACACTCGGCGGATGGCAGGCTGGACAGACTTCGAAGCGTCTGCCCCGGACATCGCGGCCGCCGGGAAGCGGCTGCTCTCCGCACAGGGCGTCGGATATGGCTTCCTCGGCACGGTGCGTAAGGACGGCGGACCGCGCATGCACCCGATCTGTCCGGTCATCGCCGCCGGCCAGCTCTACGCCTTCATCGTCGATATGGGCTACAAGTATCACGATCTGCTCCGCGACTCCCGTTTCGCCCTGCATGCCTTTCCGCCTCCCCAGGGAGGCGAGGAGTTCTACCTCACCGGCAGCGCCCGCCCGATCCCGGACAACGCCGCGCGCGCGGCCGTAGTCGCGGCGACCAACGGGGCACAGGGCACGCAGCCGTTCGAAGCGCTCTTCGCCTTCGACATCAGCCACGCCCTCCACACCTTCTGGACCGACTGGGGCACGCCACGCGCCTGGCCCACATTCAACAAATGGAAGGCGATGTAGCCCCGCCCCCTCCGTGGGGCGTAAGCGTAGCCCCATATCTCGATCATCCCCAGCCCCCGGAGTCGCGGCCCCCTGTGGCCGCTGGCGTAGCCCCTCACGTTCCAGCCCACGCCTCACGCCTCACGCCTACGCTTGTAGCCCCGCCCCCTGCCTGCAAGCGGTCTGGGCCGGCTCTACTTCCAGCAGGCTTCCGCTACCCGCAGGAAGTTGCCGTTGCAGATGCGTTCGAGCCCGGCTTCGCCTACGCCGCTCGCCTGGAGGGCACGGACGACGAGCGGGAGGCCCGTCGCGTCCTTGATCACCGCCGGGACATCCGTGCCGTCGAAGTCGGTGCCGAAGGACACGTGCTCGTCGCCCACGAGGTCGATGATGTGCCGGAAGTGCTGGACGATGAGTTCGAGCGGGGTGTCGTCCTGGTCGAACTTCGTGTCCGGGCGGAGGAAGCCGTTCGCGAAGTTGATGCCGATCGTGCCGCCCTGCTTCGCGATCGCCCGGATCTGCTCATCGTCGAGGCAGCGGACGTGCGGAGCGATTGCCTTGACGCTCGAGTGGGTGGCGACGATGGGCCGTTCGGACGCTTCGATCATGTCCCAGAAACCGGCCGGGTTGATGTGCGAAACGTCCAGGATGATGCCGAGGCGGTTGCATTCGGCGACCAGTTCGCGACCAGCTTCCGTCAACCCCGTCTCGGGCAGATGGCCGCCGAAGGAGACGCCGTGCGCGAAGATCGTCGAACGGCTCCACGTCGGCGCGACGAGCCGCAGCCCGGCTTCGTAGAAGATGCGCAGCTCTTTCAGGCTGCGCGAAATCGGGTCCGCGCCTTCGAACATGAACACCGAAGCGAACGCGCCATCGCTGAAGCACCCGCGGACGTCGGCGACGGTGCGGCAGATGCGGAAGCGGCCTGCGGACGCGTCGGCGAGCCCGTAGACATCTGCCATGAGGCGCATCGCGTAATCGACGGCCCCCATCTCCGCCTGTTCGTCCGTCAGGAAGATGGAGGTGAAGCAGCCGCCGAGGCCACCGGCCATGGCCCTCGGCAGGTCCACCTGGCCGCGCTCGGAGCCGCCGAGGAAGTCGCGGCGGGGTTTCGGCGGGAAGCCGGTCGTCCCGAGGCGCATTTCGTAGGGGAAGTCTTCGTGGCCATCGAAGATCGGTGGGAACTCGCGGTCCATGGCGGAAGAGTCCCAAGTCCCGAGTCCCCAGTCCAGCGCCCGTCACGTAGCCGCGCCACCTGTGGGCGCGAGCTCCGCACAATGTCCAGCGCCCCGCACCCGGCGTACCTTGGGACGATGGACCAGCAGGAATCCCGGCAACCAACGCCCCGGCCCGCCGCGCGGGTGATCCTGATCGGCGAGCTGCACCGGGTGCTGTTGTTTCGAATCATCCTGCCGGCCGAGACCATCGGCGGGGACGACCGGGCCTTCTGGATTACGCCGGGCGGGGGCGTCGAGGCGGGCGAGTCGTTCGAAGAGGCTGCCGTGCGGGAGCTGTGGGAGGAGACGGGCCTGGGCGAGGTGGCCATCGGCCCTTGCGTTTGGGTCCGAAACCACGTCTTCCACTGGGGCGAACACTACTTCGACCAGCAGGAGCGCTACTACCTGGTGAGGATCGCCGGCCACGAGGTTTCGACCGGCAACTTCGAGGAGCACGAGAAGGAGCTGATGGTCGCTCACCGCTGGTGGAGCATCGACGAGATGCGGACGGCGGAGGAGCGCTTCGTGCCGGGGGAGTTCGCCGGGCGGCTGGCGGCCTTGCTGGCGGGAGACGTCCCGGACGAGCCGATCCGGGTGGGGAGGTAGGCGCGCCATGGACCTTGAAGCCGCACGAGCCCGGGTCGTTTCGCTGGCCGAGGCCGAGGGGTTCCCGCTGGTGCGCATCGCCGCGGCGAGTGTGATTGAGGGCGCCCGGGTGGCGGCGCTCGCGGCGCGGGCGGAGGGACGCCTGGCGGATCTCGGGTGGATGACCGACGAGTGGCTCGAACGCTCGACGGATCCGGGCAGGTTCCTCCAGGGTGCGCGCAGCGTGGTCGTGGTGGCCCTCCCGTACGCCGGGGCGACGCTCTCCGCACCAGAGGCGGGCGGGCCGGCGCGGGGCAAGGTGGCGCGCTACGCGGCCGGCCGCGATTACCATCGGGTCTTCGAAACGAAGCTGCGGCGCCTGGCGGCAACCATCCGCGGGGAGTTCGAAGCGGGGGCTCGGGCCACCGTGGACTACGGCCCGCTGCTCGAACGTCCGCTGGCGGCGCTAGCGGGCCTCGGCTGGCTGGGCAAGTCGACGATGCTGCTGGCGCCGGGCTTCGGGCCATGGGTGCTGCTCGGGGCCGTGGCCACCACGCTCGACCTTCGCCCCGATGAGCCGCTGAAGAAGAGCTGCGGATCGTGTACACGCTGCGTCGTGGCCTGCCCGACAGGGGCAATCGCGCCGGACGGGCAGGTGCTCGATGCTCGGCTCTGCATCAGCTTCCACACGATCGAGAACCGCGGGCCCATCCCGCGCGAGTTGCGGGCGAAGTTCGGTGCGTGGGTCTTCGGCTGCGATGACTGCCTCACCAGCTGTCCGGTGGGCGCACGGAGCACCGTGACGTATCCGGACTTCGACCCCGCGGACCAGGAAGCCGCCGCGCCAGACCTCGCCGGGCTGCTGTTACTCGATGAGGCGGCCTTTGCCGAACGCTTCCGCGGACGCGCGATCATGCGCGCGAAACGGGACGGGCTGCTACGGAACGCGTGCATCGCCCTGGGGAACGCCGGATCGGCGGATGACCTGCCCGCCCTGACGGGGGCGCTTGGGGACGGAGCGGGACTGGTCCGTGGGCACGCGGCCTGGGGGTTGTCACGGCTGGCGACGCGGCTTGGCGGCGGCCACCTGGCGCCGGCCCGCGCGGCACTTGAGAATCGGCTGGCGATCGAGCACGATCCCTGGGCCCGAGAAGAGATCGAGGCGGCCCTCAGCGATCTGTCGCCGCGGCGGGAAGGATGACCTGA
>JANXYE010000674.1 GCA_025350285.1 Chloroflexota bacterium | reverse complement strand
GCAGCGCATGCTGGGCCGCGGGAGGCAACGACCACTCGCCCATCTCCATGTACGACGTGGCGGGCAGGTACACCAACGACTCTGGCCGATGTTCGCGCCGCCACGTTCCGAGGTGAACGGTCTCGATCCACGTCGATTCGGCTTCGAGGCGCGAAAAGAAGGCATCGACCCAGCCGCTCTCCCAGCAATGCGCGAATGTTGTCGGCCAGCCACCGAATTTCTCTCCGTCGTCCCCCATCACGACAAGTCCCCCGTGCCTCCGGTCGCCACGCGCGCGGAGGAAGTCGATACAGTCATCGACCGTGCCCCACGGCACGAGATAGCGGAACGCTGTGCTGGAGGCGAAGACGCCGAGCGGCTTGCCCTCGCCCTCGGTCAGGTACCAACCGTCGATGTCCTCCGCCGCGAAGCCGGTCGCCTCGAAGTGAACATCGTCCACCAGTGTCCACGAATAGCCGCTTTCGTGAATCGAGCGCGGCAAGTCGGGCTCCCACACGCGTTCCGTGAGCCACATGCCGGAGGGCGCCTCGCCAAACATGGACGCGATGGCCTCGCCCATCTTGCGGAGCTGGCCGAGCCGGGCGGCCTCGGAGATGGCCGGGAGGATGGGTTCATAGTAACCACCGCCCAGCATCTCCACCTGGCCCCCGGCGACCAGTCCGCGGATGCGCTCAACGTATTCCGGATGGCACTCGACCAGCCATTCGAGCAACGTCCCGCTGTAGTGCAGGCCCGCCTTCACGCCCGGGTGCCGTTCCAGGCAGGCCAGCAGTGGTTCATACGACTTCGCGAAGAGTTCATCGAACACGAAGCCGTAGTTCCCGACGGGTTGGTGCTGGTGGAACACGAGGCCAAGATGGACGTGGGCCGTCATGCGGGCGCTAACTCCCGGGCGTGTGCGTAGAGAAGCGGCTGGATGTCCGCGAACGGGTTGTCGATCTCACCGAGTACCCGGACAATCGCGTCTAGTTCGGGATCCCCCGACTCGATAGCTGAAGCAATCCGGTCGAATCGCGCGCAGTGCTCGCGGAACCGCTCCGTGGCGTAGTCTCGCGCCTGTTCGGTCGTGATCAGGAACTGCCAGTCGGACGACTGGAGCAGCAGCAGCTCCCGCGCGAGCTGACGCGTCGCGGCGTCGTCACGGCCCAGAAGTCCCTTCGCGCGCGCCTGGCGGGATTGCACTTCTGGCCAGGTCCAGGCGGTCGCTTCGTTCAGCCAGGTGCGATGGTCGCCACCGCCGCCCCACGATCCCTCCGGCATCGAGATCGTTTCGAGTGGTCGGCCGCGCGCCACCACTTGCTCCGCCTTCAGAAGTTCCACACCAGGTTCGGAGGCGAGGTTGGCAATCGTCTGTTCCAGCCAGCTGACGCCCTCAAGCCACCAGTGCCCAAAGAGTTCGGTATCGTACGACGCCATAACCAAACCGTCCCGGCCAGTCTCACGGCGATACGCATCAAGCTCGGCCACCACAATCCCTGGAAAATGGCCCGCCTGGTTTCGCGTCACGATAGCCGCCGCCGCTGGGTCGTAAGCAGCCTTCGCACCGAGGTCCACCTCCGGCCCCGTGACTCGCCAGTACTGGAGGCCCGTCTGTTCGTCCTTCTTGTGGAACTCCCGATAGGCCGCGTCGCCCGGATAGCCGTGAGTGGCCGACCAAACCTGCTTGCCCGTGCGCTCGTTCCGAGCGAGCACGGCCACGTCTGAATCGCCCACCGTGTACGCGCGAAACGTCGTTCCGGGGCCGTCTGGAGCGGGGCTCGATGCGGGCACCTCGATCGGCATTTCCGGATACGGACCGTGGACGCCGCCGAGCGCCTTGCCCCGCGTGTGCCCTCCGGTCACGAGATGCGTTTCGACAAAGAACAGTTCGATACCCGCCTCCTGGAGGAACGCTTCCAGGCCGGGACGATAGGCGCATTCCGGAAGCCAGAACGAGCGCGGCCGGCGTCCAAACAGCCGCTCGTGGGTCCGCACCCCGGTTTCAACCTGGAACCGGATCGCGTCGTCGTCTCCGAGCAGCGGCAGATACCCGTGCGTCGCCGCGCACGTAGCAATCTCGATGTGCCCGCTGTCTTCCAGCGCCCGGAATCCCGCGATGATGTCGCCCCGGAGGTCGTGGTCGAGCAGGTCGCTGGCCGCTTCGTAGCGCGCGGCGTGGAATTGTGCCGTTGCGGCGAACTCGGAATCATCGGAGAAACGTTCCATATCCGTTACGGCACGGCGCTGGCGGTCAGCCAGGTACGTCCTGAAATGGTCGAGCATGAGCGGGTCCGCCATCTGCTCCGCGAGGATCGGCGTGATGTTCATCGTGACCCCGAGCGGCGCCGGCAGCCGCATCCCGAGCCGCCGCAGTGCCCCCAGCAGCGGCAGATAGCACTCCAGCATCGCCTCGTGGAACCACTCCTCGCCGTGGGGCCAGCGCCCCGCGAGGCGGCAGTAGGGCATGTGAGTGTGGAGGACGAACGTCATCGAACCTGTCGGCATACGGGTATCCTTTATGCCCAGAGGGCAAGGCCGGTTTCGTACGGTCCATTCAGCGCTGGATGGCCGGGGGTCACGCGCACGGCATACCCGGCTGGCCCACCCTGTGGCGGCCGCACCGTTCCGCTGTAGCGATGAGTGGCATCCTGGCCCGTTTCCACCAGCGTCAGGCGTGTGACGGCGGTCGCCGAGAGGTTTCCAGCGGGGTCGGCATCCCCAGTCAGGACATCGACCCGCAGGTCGCTTCCGGCCA
>JANXYE010000668.1 GCA_025350285.1 Chloroflexota bacterium | reverse complement strand
CTCAACTTCGAAGAGCACCACGCCCACCAGGTGCTCACCGACTACCTGGACGCTGCCGGCTTCGACGTCGAGCGCGGGGCCTTTGGGATGCCGACCGCGTTCAAGGCGGTGGCGGGCTCCGGAAGCCCAACGATCGCGGTGCTCTGCGAGTACGACGCGTTGCCCGGTATCGGCCACGCCTGCGGTCACAACCTGATAGCGGTCTGCGGCGTGGCCGCGGGGCTGGCGCTCAAGGCGTGCGTCGCGGAGGGCCAAGGGACGATCCTCGTCCTCGGCAGCCCGGCCGAGGAGGGCGGCGGCGGCAAGATCGTGATGGTCGAACGGGGCGCATTCGAGGGCGTCGATGCGGCCATGATGGCCCATCCCGCCCCGCGCGAGGCCGCCTACATGAACGTCCTCGCGGTCGAACACGTGAACGTTGAGTACCGGGGGACGAACGCGCACGCCGCGGCAGCCCCGTGGGACGGCGTCAACGCGCTCGACGCGATGATCCTCGCGTTTTCGAACATCGGCCTCATGCGCCAGCAGATGCTCCCCAGCGACCGCGTCCACGGCGTCATCACGCAGGGCGGCGTGAAGCCGAACATCATCCCGGACTACACTGCGGCCGAGTTCTACATCCGGGCGCGCAGGAAGGCGGAACTCGACGTGCTGCGCAAGAAGGTGATGGGCTGTTTCGAAGGCGCCGCGACGGCCACCGGCTGCACGCTCAGCTTCCAGCAGACCGAGGACCAGCGCCCATACAGCGACATGGTCGCGAATGACGTCCTGGCCGAGCTGTACACGGAGAACCTCGGCAGTCTCGGCATTCGCGTCCCCGGCAAGCAACAGGTGCTCGCCGGGCCGGGCGGGAGCACCGACATGGGCGACGTGAGCTACACCGTGCCCTCCATCCACCCGATGTTCGCGATCCCGACCGAGGCCGGGAACCACACGGCGGGCTTCACGGCCGCCGCCGCCACCCAGGCCGCCCACGATGCGGCGATGCGCACGGCCAAGTCGCTGGCGATGACCGCACTCGACCTGGTCGCGACCCCGGTGCTGCTCGATTCGATGAAGCGGGAGTTCGCCGAAATGCGGCGGTAGGCCGCTCAGGCTCTCCGCGGGCGGCCCTTGCGCGATTGCACCAGGATCGTGCCGCCGGTGAAGACCACCACGAAGCCGGCCATGACCGCCCAGCGCACGGCCGGGTCGATTTTGAACGCGTTGTCATACGGGGTCGCGAAGCGCACTTCTACCGGCTGCGCGCCCGCGGCGGCGGGGACCGTGCGCACAGACTGCGCGGCGAGACGCTCATCGAGCCCGGTCATGTCGCCCATAAGTTCGAGCGACCACTTACTGATCATTGCGTCGGAGTTGGCGCGCGCGATCGGTTGCATCTGCGAGCGCGGGATCGTGGAGCCACCGAAAATGAGCTGGGGCACGATCGCGAGGACGGCGATGATTGCCGCGCGGTCGGCGTTCGGACTCACCGATGAGATGAACATGCCCATCGTCATGCCCCCGAGCGAAGTAAGGCTCAGCGCCGCGAACAGCAGGAGGAAGGTCGACGGGTTCGGTCCTGGCAGGGCAATGGCGCCCGCAATGACGAGCATCATGAGCGCGCCCTGGAGCACCGAGAACAGTCCTAAGAGGGTGACCTTCGACATGACATAGGCCAGCGGCGAGAGGTTAACCAGGCGCTCACGGCGGTAAATCGCGTTCTCGCGCGTGATGATGTTCGAAAACGTCAGCGAGCCCAGGAAGAGCGCGACCGCGCAGGCGAGGTAGAGGAGCGTGATAGCCTCCCGGGCGTTTCCCCCCGCGCCGATGTCACGCGCGAAGATCTCCCGGTGGAAGCTCGTCGCGACCGAGGCGGCGAGCAGCGGCGGCCCGAGCACACGCAGGCCCAGGCTCAGGCGGTCTCGGCGGATGATGAGCGCGTCTCGGCGGAGGAGCGTGGCGTACTGGCGGGCGCTGCGCCGCACCTGTGCGGCCCGGCCGGCGTCCAGTCTGGGCGCTCGGATTTCGCCGGTGGATGGCGCAAGCCGCGCCCGCAGGTTGCGGTCGTACGCGGCGGTGGCATGAAAGGCGTCCCGCAGCGCAGCCGCGTCGGCGTCCTCCAGCAGGGGATAAACCTTGACGAAGTCATCGACATCGAAATGGCGGAGGGCCTCGGCTGGCGTCCCAACGAAGACGATGAGCCCGCCGCAAACGACGACCACACGGTCACAGATGGCGATGTTTCGGGTGGCGTGCGTGGTGACGACGACCGTTCGGCCGTTGTCGGCCATTTCGCGAAAACTCTGCATCATCTGGTCGTCGAGGCCGGGATCCAGTCCGGACGTGGGCTCATCGAGGAAGAGGATGCGAGGGCCGCTGAGAAGCTCGACGGCGGTGCTTGCGCGCTTGCGCTGTCCACCGCTCAGGCGGCCAGCGGGCGTGCCAGCGTGCGCTTCGAGCCGCGAATCGGCAAGGACGCGGGCAATCCGGGCTTCGGCCTCCGCGGCGCTGGTGCCCGCCGGGAGCCGCAGGCGGGCGGCGTGGCCAAGCGACTCACGCACGGTCAGCTCCGGGTGGACAATGTCCTGCTGAGGCACGTACCCAAGCACCGGACGAAAGCGGTCGATGTTCGGCCCGAGCGGGACGCCGTCGTAGAGCACCTCGCCCGCGGTTGGAGCATCGATGCCCAGGAGCATGTGCAAAAGCGTTGTCTTCCCGGCGCCGCTGGGGCCAACGATCGCGACAAGTTCGCCGGGATAGATGGCAAGATCGACATCACGAAGGATGACCTTCTCCCGTCCGACCGTGCGGCCGAGACCCCGGGCATCGACACGGACGCCGCGCGCCTGCTCGAAGACACGAAGGACACCGTCGTGCAGGAAAATGCGGGCGGAGCCCACGGTGATCACGTCGCCGTCATTGAGAGGCGTATCGGAGACGAGCTCGCGGTTAAGGTACACGCCGGACGGGCCGCCCAGATCTCGCAGGCGAAGGCCGCCAACGGCGGCGGTGATCTCCGCGTGGCGGAGGGCAATCCCCTGGCCGCCAAGGCGGAGGTCACATTCCGGGCCAGCGCCGATGACCACCCGGCTCGCCGAGCCGAGATCGACAAGGACAAAGGCTTCATCCGCGAAGAGCTGCCCTTCCGCGCCGCGATGTTCGGTGACGCGTTCGACCGCCGCCCGGAGCGCCGGAAACCGCGATGTCAGCGAGGCGAACGCCTCGGCCCGCAGGACGAGGAACTCCGCGTCGCTCTCGGCGATGACCGCGGCCGTCCGCGGCGCTCCGGTGACCAGGGCCATCTCGCCGAAGTACTGGCCGGGCCCTAGGCGGG
>JANXYE010000605.1 GCA_025350285.1 Chloroflexota bacterium | reverse complement strand
GATCCATCTTGCGGCCTCGCGCCTTCGATTCGAGCGCGCAGCCTCGCGTTCGTCGTCGTGTATGATACGCCACCACGGCCACCGGCGAGTCGGCGCTTCACATGGCCGACTACCACCAAGCAGGCTGTGGCACGCCGGAGGTGCGCATATGAGTTCGCCATCAAGAGACGTTGCCCAGCAAATGGCGGAAGCGGCGAGCGACTGGCTTGCCTCGCTGGCGCCCGACCTCCTTGCGCGCGCAAACCGGCCGATGACTGACCCGAAGCGTGAGGTCTGGTACTACACGCCAACGGACCACGAGGGGCTGGCGATGGCCGATCTGAGTGTCCGCCAGACCCAACTGGCCCATCGCCTGCTGGCCTCGGGACTGAGCCGGCCGGGGTATCACCGGGCCACGCTGATCATGAACCTGGAGGCGTGGCAGGATGCGGGCGCGGGCTGGCGCGTCCCGCGCGGCTCCATGCGTGGCGTCATGCACGGCCAGGACCCGGCGATGTACTTCGCCAGCGTGTTCGGTGAACCCGGCGCCCGGCTGTGGGGCTGGCGGTTCGGCGGTCATCACGTCTCGGTCCACTACACGATCGTTGACGGTGAGGTTGTCTCGTCAACGCCTAACTTCTTCGGCGCAAACCCTCATGAGGCGCCGTTGAGCGACTACCAGACGCTTCGGCCGGTCGCTGGAGAGGAAGACCTGGCCCGCGAGCTGCTGCACAGCCTGGATGCCAACCAGCGCGCCGTTGCCGTGATTTCGAAGGCCGCGCCGTTCGACATAGTCCAATCCAACCGCCCGACGGTGGTGGACGGAGCGGTACCGCACTGGATCACGATGGTCTTCAACGGCCGCCCCGGCGAACCGACGGAAGGCAACCTCGATCGCATGCAGGAAGACCTTGAGTCGCGCCAGGCGACGACGGATGCCGACAGGGAGGCCGCGCGCTATTCGCTCGTGCCCAAGGGGCTGCCGGGGTCCCAGCTCTCGCAATCGCAGCGTACGATCTTCGAAGCGCTTCTCAAGGAGTACAGCGGTCGCCTTCCAGCACCGATCGCGGAAGCCGAGCACGCCCGGTTGATGAGCATCGCTTCGGACCTCCACTTCGCCTGGGCGGGCGGGCTGGAACGGAAGCAGCCCCACTACTACAGGATTCAGGGCCCACGCGTCCTTATCGAGTACGACTGCGTCCAGAACAACGCTAACCACAGCCACACCGTCTGGCGCGACCCCGAAGGGGACTTCGGCCGCGACCTCCTGGCCGAGCACTACGCGGCGGCGCATTACGGGACGGCTTCGCGGCCGCCCGCTAGCTCGTGAGGTCCTTGGTTACCGATTCCAGCTCAGCGGGTCGCCCCGAGTCGTTCAGGCTGATGCAAGCGCTTCGATAAACTCGGCAGATGTGCGCTGGGTAACGAAGCTCGACATCGCGAGCATGGAAGCGTCGTGAGCCTCTCTCGTGAACGCCGCACACGCATCCGACAGGACGGTGACCTTGAACCCGCGGTCCACCGCGTCGCGCGCCGTGCCTTCGACCACGAAGTTCGTCGCGCCACCGAGCAAGACAAGTTCGGTCACGGCATTGGCGCGGAGGATGAGATCGAGGTCGGTGCCCGCGAAACAGCTGACGCGACGCTTGACGAGGACGATGTCGCCCTCCTCTGGCGCCACCTCCGCGGGCGTGTCAGCTCCCCAGGTGCCCTCGACGAGGAGGTTCGTCGCCTTCATGCGCTGGAACGATGGCGACGCTCCGGCGCCAATCTCCGGGTGGCCGGGCCGGAAGGCGAGCCGCGCGTAGATTACGAGTGCGCCCCTTGCGCGCGCGGCGGCGGCCGCCAGACTGGCCTTGCCGAGCAGGTCGATGGCCGTGGCTTGAGCGGCGAGGCCCTGCTGCGCCATCGCCCCCTGAGCAAGAATCGCGTCATTCTGGAGACCGGTGAGGAGGAGGGTGGTCGTCGGCATGGTGAGGGGATTCTACCGGCCCGCCGGGGCCTATCGCACGGGCGCGAACCTGACAACGGTGCTAAGGTCGTGGCGAAGAGGCGGCTAGACCGCCTCCATCGTGATCGCAAGGAACGAAAAATGACTGTCGCATCTACAACCCCCTTTGCCCACCACATCGGTCTTGTCGCGCGCGACGCGGAGAAAATGGCCAAAGCCTACGAGCGGCTGCTGGGCGCGAAGTTCGACATCCTGCCAGAACTCCCGGTCCACAACCTCTACGACGAGCCCGGCGTCATCAAGGTCGCCTACGGCGCCCTCGCCGGCCTCGTTGTTGAGATTATCGAAGTGGTCAGCGGCGACCTTCCGCACAAGACGTTCCTCGAAAAGTACGGCGAGGGGATCCAGCACATCGGTTTCCTCGTGCCCGACCCGCGCAAGGCGACCGCCGACCTGCTCGCGATGGGGGCGAAGGTGGAGTGGATTGTGGACGACACGAACCACCGCGCGATGGGCTACCTCAAGCCATCCTCGACCAACGAGGAGATGATCAAGCGGATAACACCCGACTGCCTGAGCTACCTCGATGCCGGCATCGGCAACGTGGCGATCGAGTTTATGGGGATGCAGATCCAGGATCGCATGCTCAACCGTTGGGATGGCCGCCTGGGAGAGACCCGAAGCACCGTCTCGGCCGACCCATCGCGCGGTGGCCAGGCTGCTGAACATCCGCTCCTTGGGGAGCTGATCGTTCACCGTCCGCCGAACTGGTTCAAAGGCGCCTGAGGCGGCCGCAGGATGTTCCGCGAACAATCGTGGGTCAGTGGGCGGCTACGGGAGTAGCCCTCAGACCAGCGAACGCAGCCCGACCGCTTCGGCGACCAACTCGTAGGAGCGCACCCGATCGGGATGGGAATGAACCATCGTGATGATCATCAACTCGTCGGCGCCCGTGCGCTCCGCCAGTTCGGCCAGTCCCGCGCGGACCGTGGCGGGATCGCCGATGATCTGGGAACTTATCCGGTCCTGCAGCAGCGCCTGCTCGGGCGGCGTGTACTGGTAGGCTGCCGCCTCTTCGGGTGACGGGAACCGCCCCGGCCGGCCGCTGCGCAGGCGCACGAACGACAGTACGCCGGGGCCGGCGAGCCACCTGGCGTGCTCGTCAGTTTCACCACAGACCACCGAAACGCCGAGCATGAGATACGATGCCTCGATCTCAGCACTGGGACGGAACGACTCTCGATAGGTGCGGGCCGCCTCGAGGGTGTTGCCGGCGGCAAAGTGATGAGCGAACGAGTATGGCAATCCCAGCACCCCAGCGGCGTGGGCCCCGTAGCTCGACGAGCCGAGCATCCAGATGGAAGGCCGGTTCCCCAACCCCGGTGTCGCGGTGATGTTCGCGTAAGGATGGTCGGCGGGCCAGCGGCCGTCAAAGTAACCGAACAGCTCCACCAACTGCTCGGGGAAGTCATCGACATCACGCCCCGGCCTTCCCGTCCGACGCAACGCCCGGGCCGTGAGCTGGTCGGTCCCGGGTGCACGGCCGATGCCGAGATCGACACGTCCGGGATGCAGAGCTTCGAGCGTGCCGAACTGCTCCGCCACAACGAGGGACGAATGGTTGGGGAGCATCACCCCGCCCGAGCCGACGCGCATGGTGGAGGTGACGGAGGCGATGTGGGCAAGCAGCACCGCCGGCGCGGACGAAGCGATGCCCGGCATGTTGTGGTGCTCGGCCACCCAGTAGCGGGTGAACCCGAGGCGCTCCACGCGCGACGCCAGGTCCAACGAGTTGCGCAGGGCGTCGCCGGGGGTGGAGCCCTCGGACACTGGAGCGAGGTCGAGAACCGAAAGGGGGATGCCGAGCGAGGGACTCATCTCGTCAGCGTACAGCCGGGAATCCGGCAGCGACGAGCCCAGTCCGAGAACGGGTTCGCGGATACCACGTGTTCGAGCTGCTCGCTGCTAATGCCACCGGCCGCGCTCAGCCCGGCGAACGCTCGCACTCGACCGCTGGGCGGACACGGATTCGAAGGGCGCTGGATATCCTGCTTCGTCCGCAGGTCACCAGCAGTTGGACCGCTCCATCAGCCTGCTCGCACGCGTTCAGGGCGATCCGCTGCGCGGACGCCGCCAGCCTGTACGCGGAAAGCGTCGCCAGGATCTCACTCGTAGGTGGTGCGACGGCGACCATGGCCACGAGTGTCGCAGTCCGGGTGGCCCGAGCGCACCGGTCTCGCCTCCGATCGCCTTCCGGAGCGGTATTTGTGGACTTTTGCGGTCTGCAACTACCTCGGCCTGGCGGACGCAACAGGCAAGACCGTTACGAGCACCTCGCTGACTCACGCAAGGTCGAAGCGGTCAAGATTCATCACCTTGTCCCACGCGGCCACAAAGTCACGCACGAACGCCTGTTGCGAGTCGTCACATGCATAGACTTCCGCGATCGCCCGGAGCTGGGAGTTCGAACCGAAGACGAGGTCTACCCTGGTGCCCGTCCACTTGAGATCGCCGATGCCGCGATCACGTCCCTCGAACACGTCCTCCAGGAGGGTGGAGTTGGCGAACGCGAAAACGGATGTGGAGGACGCCTGCCACTCGGTGTTCACGTCGAGCAGGTTCACAAAGAAATCAGTCGTCAAGGCCTCAGGCCGCGTAGTGAAGACGCCGCATTCGGACTGCCCGACGTTCGCATTCAGGACGCGCATGCCGCCGAGGAGCACCGTCATCTCGGGGGCTGTCAGCGTCAGCATTCGCGCCCGGTCCACGAGCAGTTCCTCCTCCGCTTTTCGATATTCGCCTCGGAAGTTGTTGCGGAACCCGTCCGCGGTGGGTTCGAGCACGGCAAACGACTCAACGTCGGTTTGCTCCTGCGAGGCGTCCGTGCGCCCCGGCCTGAACGGAACCCGCACATCGTGCCCAGCGTTCTGCGCAGCCTGCTCGACCCCTGCGCACCCGCCCAGGACGATCAGGTCAGCTAGGGAGACACGCTTGCCGCCGGTCTGCGAGTTGTTGAATTCCGTTTGGATTTGCTCCAGCAGTTGAAGAACCTTCCCCAGTTCAGCCGGGTTGTTGACTTCCCAGTCCATTTGCGGCGCGAGGCGGATGCGTGCCCCGTTCGCCCCGCCGCGCTTGTCGGTGCCGCGGAACGTCGATGCCGACGCCCAGGCGGTCGAAACCAGCTGGGATACGGACAATCCCGATGCGAGGATCCGGGCCCTAAGGCCGGCCACATCCTGCTCCCCGACCAGTTCATGCGTGACACCGGGGACCGGGTCCTGCCACAACAGCTCCTCCGCCGGGACCAGCGGGCCGAGATACCGCGAGCGGGGTCCCATGTCGCGGTGCGTCAGCTTGAACCATGCCCTGGCGAAAGCGTCCGCGAACTCCGCCGGGTTCTCGTGGAAGCGCTTCGCAATCGGCGTGTAGTTCGGGTCCGTCCTCAAGGCGATGTCCGTTGTGAACATCATGGGGGCGTGCTTCTTCGACGGATCGTGAGCATCCGGCACGGTGCCCGCTCCACCCCCGTTCTTGGGCGCCCATTGCTTCGCGCCGCCAGGACCCTTCACCAGCTCCCACTCGAAGCCGAACAGGTTGTCGAAGTAGTTGTTGTCCCAACGGACGGGGTTGGTGGTCCATGCCCCCTCGATCCCGCTGCTGATCGTGTCCCCGCCCTTACCGCTGCCGAAGCGGT
>JANXYE010000582.1 GCA_025350285.1 Chloroflexota bacterium | reverse complement strand
AGGGCCACCTCGTGGGCGAGGTCGTGCGCCGGATTACAGGCATGCAACTTGGCGCCTTCTTCGCGAAAGAGGTCGCCGGCCCACTCGGCGCCGACTTCCACATCGGGCTCGACCCCAAGCACTTCGGCCGCATCACGAACGTGGTGCCGCCGCCCGCGCTGCCGGTCGATATGAGCACGCTCGACCCCGAAAGCCCTGCGATGAAGACCTTCACCGGCCCCGCGCTCGATGCCACCTGGGCCTGGACCGACGCCTGGCGCAAGGCCGATATCGGCGCCGCCAACGGCCACGGCAACGCCCGTTCGGTCGCCCGCGTGCAGTCCATCGTCAGCAACGGCGGCGAAGTCGATGGCGTGCGACTGCTTTCGCCGAAGACCATCGACCTGATCTTCCAGGAGCAGTCGAACGGCATCGACCTCGTGCTCGGCCTGCCGACGCGGTTCGGGATCGGCTATGGGTTGCCGATCCTCGAAGGCGTGCCGTTCCTGCCACTGGGCCGGAAGTGCTGGTGGGGCGGCTGGGGCGGCTCAGTCTGCATCAACGACCTGGACAACCGCATGACGGTCACCTACATGATGAACCGCATGTCGGGCGAGGGGACGATGGGGGACACGCGCGGCGCGGGGATTGTCCAGGCGGCGCTGGCGGCGGTCGCGAAGGCGTAGCCGCTCTGTCGGTCGCGGGCTTGCCGATGATCAAATCGCTCTCTACCGCGTCTCTTTGAACGTGCCTCGCCGCCGTGCCGATTTAGCCCTCGCCCTCCCCGCAGACGCCGCAAAGGTGTAGAACTTCCTCCACAACGCGGGTGTACCCAGCCACCCGCCCCCCAGGAGCCAGACCATGACCGAACCCGGACCTCTCCACGGCGTCCGCATCCTCGACTTCACCCGTTATCAGCAGGGGCCGTACGCGACGGTCATGCTGTCCGACCTCGGCGCCGACGTGCTCAAGGTCGAAGAGCCCGGAAACGGTGACCCTGGGCGCTCGCTAGGGCTCCAGCCGGACGGTTGGTGCAGCTATTTCCAGGCGCTCAACCGGAACAAGCGCAGCATCACCATCGATATCCGCAAGCCGGAGGGCGTCGAACTGGTCAAGCGGCTCATCGCTGACTACGATGTGGTCACCGAGAACTTTCGCCCGGGGATGATGGAGAAGTGCGGCGTCGGCCACGATGCCCTGGCGGCGGTCAACCCGCGCGTCATCACGGCGGCGGCCACGGGCTTCGGGGGAGATGGCCCCAACGCCCGGCGGCCCTCCTTCGACATCATCGGGCAGGCGATGAGCGGCATCATGTGGAACCACAGCGCCGCCTCGGGCGGCACGCCGATCCAACTGACGGGCGGGCTCGCGGACCAGGTGGGGGCGATGATCCTCGCGCTCGGAGTCTGCTCGGCCGTGATAGCGCGGGAGAAGCAGGGGATCGGCCAGCACGTCGATGTCTCGCTGCTGGGCTCGCAGATAGCGCTCCAGTCGCTCCAGATTCAGAACTTCTTGCGCAACGGCAACCAGACGCCCCCGCAGCAGCGTTCGAACCCGACGTTCGCCCACTTCCAGGCGGGCGACGGCCTCTGGCTGGTCGTTGGCATCCTGGACCCGAAGTGGTGGCCGCGGCTCTGCACCGTGCTCGAACGCGACGACATGGCCATCGACGAACGCTTCGCCACGCCCTACGCCCGCCACCACAACCGCCCGGCGCTGCTCGATGAACTGGACCTCACGTTCGCCCGCCGCCCGCGCGCCGAGTGGCTCGATCGGCTCGTCGCCGCCGACATCCCGAACGGGCCGCTGAACGACTACGCCGCGATGGCCCAGGAACCACAGGTCATCGCCAACCGCTACCTGGAACAGTTGGAGCATCCGTCGCTGGGCCAGATTGGCGTGGTCGGGTCGCCGATCCGCATGTCGAAGAACCACACGGGGCCCACGGCAACGGCCCCGGAGCTCGGTCAGCACACGGAAGAGGTGCTGCTGGGCCTGGGATATTCGTGGGCCGAAATCGAGGCACTCCGGGCCTGCGGGGCGATTTAGGCAGGGTCGTTGAGCCGCGAGCGCCACGATTCGGGATCGCGGCTCGTATGCGCGAACGCCACAAGGTGGATGGTCCGAGACTGCACCTCGTAAGCGATGTAGTACGGAAATCCTGTCACCAGTAATCGGCGCGCTCCTTCGTCGCCCTCAATTAGCGAGCCGATTTTCGGAAACTGGCGTAGCAGGAGAACCGCATCGTCCACCTTTTTCTCGAACAGGCGTGACTTCTCGGCCGATCCGAGCCGGTACCACTCCTTTGCCTCGATTGCTTCGAAGACGGCTGCATCGGAGAAACGAATGTCATGCACGTCAGCGCGTCAACTCATCAACGGCTCGCGTGAAAGCGGCGTTCAAATTCTTCCAGAGAAACACCCGGATTGCCTGCGCGGAATCGCTCGATGCGGCGCTTGATCTCCGCTCGCCATGCCGGCGAGGGTTGCCAGTCGTCTGGGAGGAACCCAAACCGCCCGAGGAGTTCCTCGCGCTCCGAGTCATCCAGGTCCAGCATTTCTTCGTAGAGCCGTTCGACGGTCGTCGTAGCCACGGGTCGATTATAACAGGTGTTGAGCAGAAGTCTGCCGCTCGCCACGCAGGACGGCTCGGGCCCCGTCCCAAGGAATGGACTTGCGATGTCCTTCGGAGCGGCGATTGAACTCATCACGCAGCGCTTCGGACTCGCCTTGGTCGTCGAAAGACTGTTCGATCCGATCGCTCAATTGCTCACGGTCGCACTCGTCGAGTTCCATGATCTCTTCGTAAAGCCGTTCAACCGTCTCGGTGGACATGCCGCCACTCTACCAGACGCTCAGCTTGCCTTGCGCGCGACGGTCGTTGTCCGCGCCCGCCGGGAGGCGAACGCGGCCTTGCCACGCGCACTCCGCTCAAGCAGCTTCTTGTTGCCTGCTGCTCGTTCCTCCGGCGTCCTGATCGGGGACATCCTGTCCGGCTCAAGCGAGTTCGTCGTGTAGCTGCAGTTTGGGTAGTTCCAGCAACCGTAAAAGATGCCGCGCTTCGTCTTTTTCTCGACGAGCATCCCCGTCTCCGGCTCTTCCGGGCAGTGGATGCCGACGGGCACGCCGCCGCGAAAGTCGCACTTGCCCGATTCCCGTTGTGTGCAATCGACGTACGGCCCATACGGCCCGCTCTTCTGGAGAAGCAGCGAATGGCACTTCGGGCAGGTGAACTCCGTCAGCTGAGGCTGCGTGACGGCAATCGGCGCCCCGTCCTCCGCGACGGGCCGCGCGTTCTTGCAGGCCGGGTAGCGCGGGCAGGCCATGAACTTTCCGTTGCGCCCCCACTTGATCACCATGTTCGCTTCGCCGCACACGTCGCAGAGGATGTCCGTCTCCTCCTGGACCTTCTCGGCGGCGCCTTTGGCCGCTTCGACGTTCTTTTCGAAGTCCAGCCAGAAGTTCTTGACGACGCCCAGGTAGTCGCGCTTCCCGTCCGCGATTTCGTCGAGCTCCTCCTCCATTTCGGAGGTGAAGCCCACGTTCACGTACTTGTCCATGTGCTGGACGAGCAGGTCGTTCACGAGGAAGCCGAGTTCCTGCGGCACGAGCGCCCGGCCCTGGCGAGTGACATAGTCCCGCTTTTGGACGGTCCCGACGATCGAGGCGTACGTGCTTGGGCGGCCGATGCCCTTCTCTTCCAGCGCTTTGACCAGCGTCGCTTCCGTGTAGCGTGGGGGCGGCTCCGTGAAGTGCCGGCGGCCATCGACAGAACGGCGGACGAGCGGGTCGCCATCGGCCAGTTCCGGCAGGGCGGCCTCAGCGTCTTCGTCCTCTTCGCCCTGTTCTCGTTCGTTCGCATCGACACCGTAGACGGCCAGGTGCCCGGCGAACAGCAGGTGCTGCGCGCTTGTCTTGAACGTGCCCCGCGGCGTGCCGCTTTCGCGCGCCTCAATCTCCACCGCGACCGTACTGAAGCGCGCGTCCGCCATCTGGCTGGCCATAAAGCGCTGCCAGATAAGGCGGTAGACGCGTAGCTGGCTCGCGTCCAGGACACGCGCGAGCGACTCCGGGGTGCGCGCCGGATCGGTTGGCCGGATGGCCTCGTGCGCTTCCTGCGCGCCCTTCGCTCGTGTCCGGTAGACACGTTCTTTGTCCGGCACGAACTCCGGCCCCCAGCGCCCGGCGACGAACCGGCGGGCATCCGCGCGGGCCAGTGGCGAGATGTTGAGCGAGTCGGTGCGCATGTAGCTGATAAGGCCCACCGGCCCCTCGCCGGGGACGTTGATCCCTTCGTAGAGCGCCTGGGCGAAGGCCATTGCCCGGGCGGCGCCGATCCCGAGCCGGTTGTTCGCCGCCTGTTGAAAGGTGCTCGTCGTAAATGGCGGCACTGGCGATTTCGAACGTTCGCCCTTCTTCACCGTCGCGACCGAGAAGTCGGAACGCCGGAAGGTCGCGAGCAGGTTATCGGCCGTCGCCTGGTCGGGAATCGCGGGCGCGAAGTCCCCCGTCCCAGGCCGGATGGTGGCGCGCTTGCCGGCCACCGCCGGCAGCTTCGAAAGCTCGGCCTCGAAGGGCACGCCGTCTTTCGCCACGCCAGCGTGGATGGTCCAGTATTCCTGCGCCCCGAAACCCTGGATCTGGCGCTCGCGCTCTACCACCAGGCGCAGGGCGACGCTCTGCACGCGGCCCGCACTCGCACTCTTGCTCACCTTCCCCTGCACGAACCAGGTCAATGGGAAGCCGATGAGCCGATCCAGCACGCGGCGCGTCTGCTGCGCGTCCACGAGGTGCATGTTCAGCTTTGCTGGATGCCGGAACGCCTCTTCGATCGCCGGGCGCGTGATCTCGTGGAAGACGACGCGCTGGGTCCGCTCCTCCGGGATGCCCGCCGCTTCCCGGATGTGCCAGGAGATGGCCTCCCCCTCGCGGTCAGGGTCTGTAGAGAGGTAGATATTCTCGGCCGTTTTCGCGGCGGCGGCGATCTCCTGGATGATGTCGTTCTTGTCGATGCCGCGCTTTTTGTCTTTGACCACCACGTACTTGGGCGTAAAGTCGCCGTTCGCGATGTCCTCGACGCCGTAGCCGTAGTTCGGGAGGTCGCGCACGTGTCCGACCGAGGCGATGACGCGATAGTCATCGCCAAGAATGTTCCCCACGGTCCGGGCCTTGGCCGGCGACTCGACGATGACCAGGTTTTTCGCGCGGTGCGATGACGCGCGAGGCCGTGGCGTAGCTACCGCCGGCGCCTTCACCGCCCGTGTGCGCGTAGTCCGCGTAGGTGTTGCTGTTGCCAAAGAACCGTACTCCTGGCGCCTTCCGCGGCGCCTGCCCCTTAACGTAGGCAGGCTTGCGCGACTGTGTCGAGCGCCCATTCGCCTGCGTTGTCGATTTCGGCCAAATCAGGCCTTTACGAATACCATCGGCCGCTCCTGCCGGATCAGTCCCTTCAGTTCCATCATTTGCGCCGTTGCGGCGACATACGCAACCGGCCCGCCTGCGATTCGCACGAGTTCATCGATGTGCAACGGACCGGCTTCGAGGAGATGGAGCAGCCTGCCCTCTTCCTCGGTGGCCGGCTCGCGGGGAGTCGCCGGGACCCGCGCCGAAGCTCCCCCGTGCGCTTGGAGGGCGATCTGGACCCCGCTCCCGGCGCGCAGGTTGAGTTCCTCCAGGAGTTGCTCTGGCGAAACCACGAGCTTCGCGCTGCTCTCCCGGATGAGCTGGTTTGTCCCTTCGCTTTGGCGCGAAAAGATGCTCCCGGGAACGGCGTACACGTCGCGGCCCTGTTCGAATGCCCAGTTGGCCGTGTGCAGGGCGCCGCTTCCGGCGCCTGCTTCGACCACCAGCGTCGCCTGGGCCAGCCCCGAAATGATCCGGTTCCGTCGCGGAAAGTAGTCCGGGCGGGCCGGGATGCCCACCGGGTACTCCGAAACGAGGCAGCCGGTCGCCAGGATCCGTTCCGCCAGCCCGGCGTTCTCCCGCGGGTAGATCTGGTCGATGCCGCCCGCGAGCACGGCCACCGTCGGCGCCCCGCAATCGAGCGCCACCCGATGGGCGATGGCATCGACGCCGCGCGCCAGGCCGCTGACAATGGCAACCCCGGCCTGGGCGACGGCAGTGCAAAAGTGTTCTGTCGCCTGGCGACCGTATGGCGTTACATGGCGCGTCCCAACAACCGCGAGCGCAGGGTCGAACACCGGGCTTCGGCCACCGCGGACGAACAACACGGGCGGCGACTGAGGGATGTCGCGCAACAGGGCCGGGTAGTCATGGTCCAGCCACGTAAAGGCCCGCGCCTCGCAGGCTTCGAGCGAAGACAACTCCCGATCCGGGTCGAAGGCCGTATGGGCCTTCGTGAATCCGCGCACGTACTGCGCGTCAAGCCCGGCACGCCGCACTTCATCCGCCGGCGCTCCCCAGGCCTCGTCGATCGTTCCGAAGTGCTTCAAGAGCAGAGAAAAGTTGCTGCTCCCCAGCCCCGATCGCCGCAATGCAAGCCAGTAGGGAAGCCCCGAATCCACACTCATCGCCCGCGCAGTATAGGGGCGTCGAGTCTAGTCACGCCCGTTCGCCCAGACCCGCCGGTGGCCGCGGGAGCGCGGGTAGGGATTCTGCCTGCGTGGGGGCTGGGCGTAGCGGAACAGGCCGGCCCCTGGCCGAGGCACAGGAGACCCCAAGCGCCCACGGAGGGGCGCGGCTCCCGCCGACGCTGCATGTGTCGGCTCATCCAGCGCCCTGCATCCCCTTTATCCACCTCACGGCTTCGGCGAGGCCCTCCGCCAGCCCGCGCGGGCTGATCCCGATAGCCCGCGCCTGAGCGTCATCGACCACCACCGGCCCGAGCTTCCCGTAGACCTCCGACCTGCGCCCGAACGGATGCGCCTTCGGCCCAAGTTCGCGTCCCGGCGGCAGCGCGTTCACCCGGCGTTCGCTCCCCCAGAGTTCCGCGAACCCGTTGAGCACGCGCGAAAACGGCGCGACTTCGCCGCAGACGATGTAGCGCTTGCCCGCTTCTCCGCCTTCAAACGCCGCCAGGTGGGCCGCGGCGACGTCTTCCGCCACCACCCAGCCCACGGGCGCATCAACCACCGTGTCGATTTCGCCCCGCACGAACGCCAGGAAGAGCGCGTTGTAGCTCGCTGGGCCGAGCGGGCTTGGGCCATAGGCGTTGACCACGTTCACGATCCGCGCATCGAAACCCTCGCGGCTTGCCGCGAACACCTCGCCCTCCGCCTCGCATTTCGTGACGGAGTAGATGTCCGTCAAGGCAGTCGTGTTCGGGCCCGTCTCGCTGACCAACCCGGAGGCCTGGATGATGGCAGCGGAGCTGCTCGTGTAGACAAACCGCCCCACCTTCGCGCGCGCCGCCGCCCGCAAGAGCGTCCGCGTCCCGCCCACGTTGATCCTGCGCGAATCCTCGGGCGTCATCCCCAGCGAAGCGGCGAGGTGGATGACGCCGTCACAACCAGTCATCACCTTCACCAGTGCGTCCTCGTCGAGCAGATCGCAGGTGACCTGCTCGACGGCCGCCGGCAGGACGGCCGCTTTCGCCGCCGAGCGCACGGTCGCCCGCACGCCGTAGCCGGCCGCAAGGGCCGCTTCGACCAGCGCCGAGCCCAGGTACCCCGTTCCTCCGGTCACGAACAAGCGCATCGTACTCACCCCTTGGCGGAGTTTAGCGCCGTCACCCGGACGATGTGAGCGATTCCCGCCGGTGGACATCAACCCCGAGTCGGGTGCGCCTCCAACGCTCGCTCATCCCCGGCGGTTCCGCGCGAAAACCGTTCGGCCCAGCAGCCGGATGTTGGAGAGCGACGCCGGTTCGAGCCGCACCGCCTGGAGCGCGTTCCGCCAGGCGGCCGCCCGGTACCCGTCTCGTCGCGCGATCCGCGCCCAGCCGGCGTACCGGGCGGCGGTGATGTCAGCCCCCGGGCGCTGGCGGCCGCGCCCCACACTGACCGCCCGCTGATGCCGCCTGTACAGCGTCAACACTTCCGGCAGGTTCGCGAATTCACCCTCGGCAATCAGCCGTTTCCAGAGATCGTGGTCTTCGAACGAGTCCTCCCGGAAACGGTATCCGCCCGTCCGTTCGTATGCCGCCGGGCGAAACATCACCGATGGGTGCAGCATCGGATTCGTGCCGCGCTCGATCGAGGCCCGGATCGCGGCGCTCTCGGTAACGAACTTCCGCGAGCGCCAGAACGGCCGTCCCGCAGGGTCAATCCCGACCCAGTTGGTCCCGAGGACTACGACCTCTGGATGGGCGTCCAGGTATTCCACCTGGCGCGCGAACCGCTCCGGCAGGCAGATGTCGTCTCCATCCATCCGGGCTATCAGGTTTGCCCGAGCCTGCCGCACGCCCTCCCTCAAGGCCGCCACTATCCCGCCGTGGGG
>JANXYE010000572.1 GCA_025350285.1 Chloroflexota bacterium | reverse complement strand
GCGAACCTCGCCGCCTGCCGGGGTCGGAAGCGCCGGCCGCGGCCGTAGCGGCCGCTCCAGAGGCGGGCACGGCGCCTGGCGCGGCGGCTCCAGCCGAGGGCGATGCGCCGGCCGCGCCCGTCGTAGCCGCGGCCACCGCCTCGGAGGCTGCCGACGCTGAAACCACGGCCGCCGCCGCGGCGGAGGAGCAGGCTGACCCAGCGACCGCCGAAGCCGCGGGCGAACCGCCCACCGAACCCGTAGCCGAACCAACCGCCTGATCCCCCGGAGGCGTATGCCATGGCAAGCCTGAACAAAGTCATACTCATTGGCAACACCGGCCGCGATGCGGAACTCCGCTATCTCGCGAGCGGCGTTGCCCAGGCTTCCTTTACGATCGCCGTCAATCGCAACAGCCGTGGCGCGGATGGCGAATGGACCCAGGAGACGGACTGGTTCAACGTCGTCGTCTGGCGGGAACTTGCCGAACGCATCAGCCAGCAGGTGACCAAAGGCAAGCAGGTGTACGTCGAAGGCCGTCTCCAGCAGCGAAGCTGGGACGACAACCAGGGCGTCAAGCAGACTCGTCTCGAAGTGGTCGCGAACACCGTCCTCCTCCTCGGCCGCAACGAAAGCGGGCAAGGCGGGGCCGGTGCCTGGGGCGACGAAGCCGCCGCCACGCCGGCCGCCCCCGGCGGTGGCTGGAACTCCGGCAACCGTGGCGGGCAACGCGGTGGCGCGCGGCCATCCGCTGGCGGCAACGGCGGCGGCGATGTTGATCCAGACGACCTCCCATTCGAATAACACTCGCCCCTCCCGATGGAGGAGGCTTTCGCGGCGCGGCAACCCCGCACCGACACGGTTGAAGGAGACTCACGCATGGCAGACGACCGGCCAGAACGTTCCGAAGGCGGGGATCGCCCCGCACGTCCAGCGCGCCGCTTCACTGGCAGCCGCCGCAAGGTATGCCGCTTCTGCGCGGACCACATGGAAGGGCTGGACTACAAGGATGTCCCCCGTCTCCGCCTCTATGTGAGCGACCGCGGCAAGATCGAGCCGCGCCGCAAAACCGGCACCTGCCTGAAGCATCAGCGCCTCGTGGCCACCGCCGTCAAGCGCGCCCGCCACATAGCGCTCCTGCCCTACACGCTCGAGCACGTCCGCAAGACGGGCATCTTCCCCACACGGGGTTAGCATGGCGCGAAGAGAACGCACGACAGGTTTGCCCCGCCCCCGGTCCCGCGGCATGGTCCACGCCGCGGACCGCCGGATCGCGGGCGTCCCCTGGAACGACCGCACCCGCCGCCTCGGCATCCTCGGGGCGGCCGGGCTGCTGCTCGCCGTCGTCATCGGCATCTTCGCCTATAACATCTACGAAGAGCGCATTGGCCGGCCGAACACGGTGATCCTCTCAGTAGAGGGCGAAGACTTTACGCTTCGCTACTACGCCGAGCGTCTCGGCGGCTTCCTTAAAGCGAACAACGCCACCTCCAGCACCATCCAGCTGCTCGAAGAGGACCTCCTGAACAAGCTCGAACGCGAAGCGGTGGGGGTGAAACTCGCGGCCGAGAAGAGTGTCCCGCTCGGGAACGAAGACATCCTGAACTTCATCGCCAGCCAGTTCGGTGTCCAGCGCGGCGCCAGTGGCTCATCCTTCGACACGCTCTACCGCGCCCAGCTACGGGCGCAGGCCGTGAGCGATGGAACATTCAAGCGGCTCAAGACGGCCGAACTCGCGGAATCGAAACTCCAGGACAGCATCCGGACGGAGATCGGCGACAAAGGTGATCAATACGTTCTCCGCAGCGTCCTGGCGGCCAGCAAGGCGACGATCCCGGATACGGCAACGACAAAGGGCGTGACCGGCGCCGATGAGATCCTGAAGCGACTTCAAGCTGGCGAGGACTTCGGCTCTATCGCCCAGAAGGAATCGCTGGACCTCGCCTCACGCCAGCAAGACGGCCTCATGCTCCCCGAGCCAATCGAACTCCTGCCGGCGGCCATCCAGGCGGCCCTCAAGGACAAAAAGATCGGCGAACTCCTCGGCCCCGTGCAGGTCCAGGACAAGTGGTGGGTGTTCAAAATCGAGCGGGTAGAGCCGGTAGACTACTCCGCGAACCAGAAGACCGATCTCGGGAAGATCCGGCTGGACGCGCTCATCAACCAGACCCGCTCGACACTGCGCGCGGCCGGCAAGATCAAGAGCAGCCTCTCCGCCTCCGACATCACATGGGCCCAGAATAACGCGTCGGTCCCGACGCCGTGAAAGCCGAGATCGGTGTTGGCCTCATCGGCCTTGGGGTCGTTGGTGGAGGCGTTGCGCGCGCCCTCATCGAACGGCGCGAGTACTTCGCCCGCCAGGTCGGCGCCCCGCTCGTCGTCCGAAAGGCCGCCGTCCGCGACCTCTCGAAGCCTCGCGCCGTCGAACTCGAACCCGGCGTCCTCACGGCAAACGTCGAGGAGGTCCTCAACGACCCCGGCATCGACATCGTCGTCGAGGTGATCGGTGGCGAAGAGCCGGCCGGGACCTACATCCGCGCGGCCCTCGAACGGGGCAAGCACGTTGTCACCGCGAACAAGGAACTGATCGCCAAGAACGGGCCGGAATTGCTCGCCGCCGCCCACGGCCGTGGCCTCGACATCATGTTCGAGGCCAGCGTTGGCGGCGGGATACCCCTCATCGCCCCGCTCCGCCGCGACCTGCTCGCGAACCGCATCACCTCGATTCGCGCCATTATCAACGGCACCACGAATTACATCCTGACGAGCATGGCCCGCGACGGCGCGGTCGCACAGGCGCTTCGCAAACAGGGCATCGAGCCAGTCGCGCGCGGCGGCTACGCCGACGCTCTGGCCAGCGCCCAGGAACTCGGTTACGCCGAATCCGACCCCACGAACGACGTGGAGGGCTTCGATTCCGCCTACAAGCTGGCGATCATGGCGACCCTCGGCTTCCGCACCCGCGTGCGGCCCTCTGATATCGCCATCGAGGGGATCACGAGGCTCAGCGCCAGCGACTTCGCCTACGCCGAAGAACTCGGGTACGTGATCAAGCTGCTCGCCGTCGCTGAACGGAGGGACGGCGGCTTCATTGCCCGCGTGGCGCCCGTCTTTCTTCCCCAGACAGAACCGCTCGCGAAGGTCGATGGTGTGAACAATGCCGTCCAGATCTATGGCGACCTGAGCGGCACCGTCTTCTTTCAGGGCCGTGGGGCTGGCGCGGACCCCACCAGCAGCGCTGTCATCGCCGACCTCCTGGATCTCGCCCACGGGATCGTCCTCGGCAATCACGAACGTAAGTACTGGGGCCCGGAGGGCGAACTCCCCTCGCTCGGTCTGGAAGCGCTCGAATCGCGCTACTATATCCGCGTGAAGGTGAGCGATGAGCCCGGTGTCCTCGCCCAGATCGCCTTCGCCCTCGGAGACAACGGAGTGAGCATCGCCGCCGTGAATCAGAAGGAAACCAGCGAAGCACCGAACGCCGCCGAGCTCGTGGTCATGACGCATCGTGCTCGCGAAGGCGCCATGCGCGCCGCCCTGGAATCCATCGCCGCGTTGCCCGTCGTGCTCGAAGTCGGGAGCTTTCTGCGCGTGGAGGGCTAGCTGTGGCCACCGAAACACAGGCCCAGGCGACGGGCGAGATGCTCTCCTGGCTGGAGCAGCAGATCCGGGCCGCGCGCGAAG
>JANXYE010000560.1 GCA_025350285.1 Chloroflexota bacterium | reverse complement strand
ATCGCCATCCTCTCTGTGACCATTGCGGTCGCGGCCGGGGACGGCGGTCAGCCAGCACTACCCACAAACCCCATCGCGGCTACGGCGCTGCGCTACGAAGGCACCTGGCAGGGCCAGTGCTGGACGTTCGTGAAAAAAGTCGTCTTTGAAGCAACCGGACGTGAAATGGGCTTCGACTACCGCCAGGGCTATCTCGAATCCGGCGCCCGCGAAGTCTCCATCACCGAGGCTGGCCCCGGAGACATCGTCCAGATCGCCGACGACAAGAACACCGACCCCAACGCCGATTACGCCGGACTGCACACGTTCATCATCACCGAGAACCTCGGCAAGGGCGTCTTCAACGGCATCGATTCCAACCAAAACTACGACGGAATGGTCCGGCGCCGCGATGGCTACGACCCGCGGGTGATAGCGGCTCGTTACTCCTACCTTAACTTCCATATCTACCGCTTCCCGGTCGCCGGCGGCGTCAAGCCGTCGGGCGTGCTCCCGGGCGCTGCCCAGGCTGTAACGCGGCCTGCCCCCATCGCCGGTCAGCGGGCGATTGTCAGCGCCGACGGTGATGGCCTGAACCTGCGCAAATCGCCGGGCGGTGACCTCATCCGCACTATTCCCGACGGGACGGTCGTCGTGGTCACGTCCACGGCCCCGGTGAGCACTGGCGGGCGCCAGTGGGTCTCGATCAGTTCGCCGCAAGGTGAGGGCTGGGTAGCCGCCGAGTACCTCCGAACGAGTTCGGCGTCGGCTCAATCCAGCGGCAAGTCGGCCCCGCTCCTGCTCTACCGTTCGCACGTCGCCTTCGTAACCAGCGGCGGCGACGAATAGCAGTCCAGGGCTCCGAGTGAGAAAGTCGCGGTTCGTCCGCGGCTTTCTGCTTCGCGCCCTCACCCCCAGCCCCCTCTCCCACTCGTACCTCGCGGGCGAGGGGGAGCAGCCAGGGCGCATGACGCCTTGTCGAGTCCGCCACCGCTGACCTTCGCCGCGCCGCGCTGTACGTTCGTCCACACGCATTGAGACGATCTTCGCCCGGGCCAGGTTCCATCGCGGTTCAGATCCGCCAACTCCGGGTTCAGGCGGCGGAAAGCGGTCCATGACGGCAGCCACCAGACTTCGCCCCGGCCAGGCCGAGGCCCTCGATCGCTGGGCCCAGGCCCTGCGCGCCGGCTCCACATCCGAGCTTGTCGTCGTGCCCGTCGGCTACGGCAAGACCGTCATTGGCGTCGGCTCCTTCGAAGTGGCCGCCAACCTGGCCGGCGCCGACACCTGCCTCTACCTCACGCCTACAGATGTCCTTCGCACGCAGGTTTACGGCGGCGTCGAACGCGCGCTCGGGCTTATCGGAAGCACCCGCCCGACGCGCAAGCTGCTCGCCGAAAACGCCACCCTCGGGCGCGTCGCGGGGACCGGCGCCAACTTCATCGTCGCGACCTACCAGCAGGTGGCCGCCGCGGTGGGCCGCTACGCCGCGCTGGCCGGGTCCCGCCGGCTCCACATCGTCTGCGATGAGGCCCACCACCTGAGTGAGCGGGGGACGTGGGCGGCGGCCGTCGGGGCGCTGCCCGCCGTGTCTCGCGTGCTGCTCTCGGCCACGCCGGTGCGCCTCGACCGCGACGCCATCGCCGGCGCGCGCTACGTCGAGGACAGCGACGGCTACCAGGTCATCGACCCGCTCCTGCACGTCTCGATGCGCCAGGCCTGGGAGGAACGCGGCATCCTCAAGCACCTGAACATCCAGATGAAGGATTACGCCGTCCAGCTGCGGAACGCGGACGGTGAGGTCTTCGAATTCACCGCCTCGGAAATGGCGGATCTGCCGGACTTCGACCAGCGCTGCGTGCGCGAGCAGCTGCGCTGGAACGAAGATTATCTCCAGCCGCTCATCCGCGAGTTCGCTCAAACGCTCGAGGCGAAGAAGGCCATCGCGCCCGGCCAGCACCAGGGCCTCGTGTTCGCCGCCACCACCGAACACGCCAACCACCTCGGCCGCGTGTTCGAAACCTTCCATCCTGGGCTCCGCTGCGTCGTCGTCCACAGCGTCGATATTGGCAATGCGGAGAACGACCGGCGGATGCGCGCCTTCCACGGCGGCCGGTGCGACGTGCTGATCCAGGTGAAAAAAGCCTCGGAAGGGTTCGACGCCCCGACCGTCAGCGTCCTCCTCAAACTGGATGCCGTCTTCAGCCGCGAACCGGTCATCCAGCAACTCGGGCGAGGCCTCCGCCACAACTACGGGCTCTCCGAATCGCAGAACCTGCTGAACGTCTTCATTGGCCGCGACCCGCGTTTCTTCCGGATCATCGAACATCTGGAACGCGAAGCCCCACCACCGCCGCTCGCCCCCCAGGCGGTACAGCTCGGCCCCGGCCTCGACGGGGAGAGCGAGGAACCCGAGGAAGCGGATGACGACGAACGGCTCGAACGGCCCGGCCCCGAGGTGCTGGACGTGACGGAGGCCGGCGACGCCTACCTCGACCATACGGGGCGGTTCGTTGATGGCCAGCAGCTCAGTTTCTTCGGCGTGCCCTCCGCCCGGCCCATTTCGACCGCGGCCGTGGCCGTCGCGACGCAGGTCCAGGTCGTCGACCTCCACGCCGAGATCCGCGAGGCGATCGACTACTGCAAGACCTGGACCAACCGCGCCGCCCGCGCCCGCAGCGGCCTCCTCGGCGCCCGCGAAAACCACCACGCGACGCTGAATCTGCTCTACGCCAAGGAGAGCGGCAAGAAGGGCGCCCTCAACGCCCCCGAAGAGTACCGCGCGAAAGGCGACTGGATGCGGCGCCAGTTTTCGTTGCTTCGGTGAGGGCTGGGCTCTTGAGATCCGGCGTCGCGCTCGGTTTTCGTAGCGTGTCCTGGCCACGCTCGCCATGTGGTCTCCCGACTTCGCGGGGACAGGGGCGACGCGCACCGGCGGCCCAGGACGGACGCGGCGACAAACGACGGGCAACGAGTAGGATGGCGACATCGAACCGGAGGGACAGCTGATGATGAGACTGGACGGCCGAGTGGCTATCGTTACGGGCGGCGGGAGCGGGATTGGGCGGGCGACCTGCCTTCGGCTCGCGTCCGAAGGGGCGCTGGTGGCGGTCGCCGACATCAACCTCGCCGGGGCGGAGGAGACGGCGGCGCTGGTGACTGAAGCGGGCGTGGGGGCGGGCGCCGCCTTCGCCTGCGACGTCACAAGCCTCGATAGCATCCGGGGCATGGTCGAAGGCGTGAGGACGCGGTTCGGGGGACGGATCGATGTGCTCGTGAACAACGCGGGCTGGGACCGCATCCAGCTCTTTCTCAACACAACCCCGGACCTCTGGGAGAAGGTTATCGCGATCAACCTGCGCGGGCCGATCAACTGCTCCTCGGTGGTTTTGCCGGTGATGGTGGAACAGGGCGGCGGCAGCGTGATCAACGTCTCTTCGGACGCGGGCCGGGTGGGCTCGACGGGCGAGGCGGTCTATTCGGCGTGCAAGGCGGGGGTCATCGGCTTCAGCAAGACGATCGCGCGGGAGACGGCGCGCAACCAGATCCGGGTGAACGTCGTCTGCCCCGGCCCGACGCGGACGGCCCTGCTCGAAGAGGTGACCGGAGGCGAGGGCGGCTCACGGATCATCGAATCGATGACGAAGGCGGTGCCCTTCCGCCGCCTCGGTGAGCCGGAGGATACCGCGGCCGCCATCGCCTACTTCGCGTCGGATGACGCTGCCTTCGTGACCGGGCAGGTGCTGAGCGTTAGCGGCGGGCTGACGATGGCCGGATGAGGCAGGCGGTAGGGGTTGACGGGGTGTTGAGCTTCTCGGGCCGGTTGAGGGTGATGAAGGCGAGCGAATGGCGTTCTTCGTAAAGGACGACATTGGGCATGGGTGGCCTCCGGTCAGGCGGGTCGTGCGGATTGTGCGGGCGACGCTGGGCGAAACTGTACACGGTGAGTACAGCCAACGAACCGCGACCGAAGGAGCCGGTTACCAGGCTCACCCAGACGGCCGGGCGTTCAGAGGGCTTTGCCGGCGTCAGGCGCTGTTCGGTGCTGAGCGTGACCGCTCCTTCACCGTCGCGGTTCGGTTGGAGTGGGAGTACCCAGCCGTCGGGCCAGTCCGCCCGGGCCACCTGGACCGTAGAAGTGCGGCCGGGAATGGGCCATTTTGGCGAAGCGGGGCGGTGATAGTTTGTGGATCGGTGCGCGGGCGGTTGAGTGGCGCGTGAGTCGCCCGCTCGTCCAGCGCGGGGACTTCGGGAGCGGTGGAGCGATGCAGAGGGCGGCAGGGGCCAGGAGAAGGGCTCCTTCGGGCAAAGACTGGCGGTTTCCGGCGGCTGCGTGGCCCGCCAGGAGGGTGAGGTTCGCCACCGTGGCCGCCATCAGCAGCTGGAAGAGGGTCTTTTTGCGTCCGACGTAAGAACATGATCGTCCGGCTTTACGCTCAGGCGCTTGCGCTTTGCATGGCCGGTTACACTCGGTCCATGCGGTTGATTTGGGTCGTGGTGGCGCTCTTACCGGCATCGGTGTTTGGTTGCAGCCAGGCGTCCCCGCCAGCACAAGTGACTGCCACGTCCGAAGCTGTCACGCTCGCCGACCTTCGGGACGGGGATTGCATTGCCGGGCTATCCCCGTCGGGCGATGCGCGCCAACCGCTGCAGCGCGTAGCGTGTGGGAACGACCACTGGGATGCCCGTGTCCTCGCGGTGCGCAGGGACGGAACCTACAACTGCCCTTCCGCCACGAACCAGTTCAAGGCTATCGCCCTGGACTCGCCGACCTCCCACAGCATCACGATCTGTCTCCAGACGCGCTGAATCGGTCGGGGGCATAATCACGGCTAACCTTGAACCAAGGGGATCATCAATGTTCGAGACCATGGGCGCACCGGAGCTTATCATCATCGCCCTCGTGGTCGTGTTGCTCTTCGGGGTCGGGAAGGTCGGCCGGCTCGGGAAAGACCTGGGACAGGGCGTGAGAGAGTTCCGCCGCGCCATGAACGAGGACGACGAAGTCCCGGCGCCGACCACTCCGATCGTCTTCGATCAACCTGGGGCCTACCTGCCGGCGGCGGTATCGAGTCCCCCGGTCTACGGCCAGGCTTACGCGCCCGCAGCTCAGCAATGGCAAACGCCTCCGTACCCGCAGCCCTGGCAAGCGCCGCAAGCCCATCCACTCCCTCCCTCCCCGGTTTCGCCCGGGCCGCCAAACATCTTTTGAGCATGCGGCGTGTCCACGGCGCCTGCGTCCTTCGCGCAAACCAACGGCGCGTGCGTTTGCAGTCCATGAAGCCACCCGGGTCCGGAGGCACGGTGCTGTTCCGGTGGACCCGGCCCACTGAGGTTACCCAGCGATGACAGTTGCGCAGCCTGGGCTGCACCAGGCGGAGCCAGCCGCTCACCACACGGAGATGCCGCTTCTCGACCACCTGCGCGAACTGCGCAACCGGGTAGTGGTCTGCGCCGGGGCGGTCGTGCTTGGGTCACTCGTTTGCTTCCTTATCTGGGAGAGGATCCTCGGCTGGCTGCTGGCGCCGGGACGGGTCGATCACCCTGAACTCAAAGTGGTGAGCTTCTCGCCAACCGACCGCATCGGCGTGGTCTTCAAGATCGGCATGTACGGCGGGCTTGCTCTCGCGTCGCCGATCATCATCTACGAACTGCTTGCCTTCATCGTTCCGGGGCTCACGACGCGTGAGCGCCGGATGATCCTCCCAACCGTCGCCAGTACGTTCGCCTTCTTGCTCAGCGGGATGGCCTTTGCCTACTGGATTGTGCTGCCCAAGTCGCTCGGATTCCTGCTCAGCTTTGGTTCGGGCACAATCGAAAACCAGATCGGTATCGACAGCTACCTGTCTTTCGTGCTCAAGAGCATCTTCTGGACGGGCCTCTCTTTCGAGCTACCGATCGTCATGGCGATCATCGCTTGGGTCGGCATCGCCACCTGGCGGCAGATGCTGAAGTTCTGGCGCTACGCAATCGTCCTCATCCTGATCCTCGCGTGCTTCGTCGTACCTACCCCTGACCCGGTCGATCAGGGGATCGTCGCCGTCCCGCTGTTTGGTCTCTATCTCCTGGGGATCGCGCTCGCCCGCATCGTTGGTAAGCGCCGGCCGCAGGCTGAAGTGCCGGGCGTGTGACGCACGGCCAACGACGGCGGGCAAGGTCGAGCCGTCTCCGGGTAGGCGATGGCGGGCCGTCACCCCGTCGATGGCGTTTGGTTCAAGGATGTGCAGGTGGGGGAGGTTAGGGTAGGCAGGCTCCGGCTCAACCCGTAGCAGCCTCGTCCCAGCTCCCTCGCCGCAATGAGGCGGGTGCCGGAGCCAAGGAACGGTTCGTAACAGAGGTCGCCAGGCTTCGTGCGGTAGAGCGGCGGCCGGCGGACGATGGGTGGCCGTCAGATTTTTGCGTGGGGTCGGGCGTTGCACGAGCGTGAACGGACCGCTCGTTCCCCACTCGCGGCTAGGAGCCTGTCGGTTTAATCCATAACGTGTCACTTATGTTTCTAACACGGGGGTCTCGAGTGTCAGCCCTGTCGCGAACTGAGGCCTTCTCGGGCC
>JANXYE010000657.1 GCA_025350285.1 Chloroflexota bacterium | reverse complement strand
GGCCGTCGTGGCCCCGGCAAGTAGCGACTCCCAGATGCGGTTCCCGTCGCTCCCGCCGACGAGCGTCTCTCCCGCCCGCTCGGGGTGCGGCATCATTCCCAGGACGTTCCCCGCGGCGTTGCAGATGCCGGCGATGTTGCGCACGCTGCCGTTCGGGTTGGACTCTCGACTACCGGCCTACTTCAAGAGCTCCAGGAATTCATCTGTGGAGAGTCCGCACTGCCGAATGATCGCACGCAAGAGACGCCTGTCGACATCTTCGCCTCGATGGACGGGAACCACCGTCCGCCGACCGTCGCTATGGATGAGTCGGACATGACTTCCTTTCTGGCGCACGCTGAAAAACCCGGCGCGCCCGAGCGCCTTCACGACCTCGTCGCCGGTGAGTGCCGGAAGCTCCTTCACACCGCGATCCGATGGACACCGAGAAGTTCGACATGAGGCGGCTCGGTGTCCTCTTCAAGCACGAGTTCGATCACCTCGCGCATCCGTGCCATCAGCTCGTCCAGTGTCCGTCCCTGGGTGTGGCAGCCGTCCAACTGGGGTACCGTGCCAATCAGCCAGCCGTTTTCGCCACGCTCAACAACTACCGTGAACTCACGCATGACTCAATCCTACACCGTCGCGAGACTTCCACCCGCAAGCAGCGATTCCCAGATCCGGTTGCCGTCGCTGCCGCCGACGAGCGCTTCCCCCGCCCGCTCGGGGTGCGGCATCATGCCCAGGACGTTCCCCGCGGCGTTGCAGATGCCGGCGATGTTGCGCACGCTGCCGTTCGGGTTCGATTGCGGCGTCACCAAACCCGAGGCCTCGCAATAGCGGAAGATCACGCGGCCCGCGTCTTCCAGTTCGTCCACCGTTTCTTCGTCCGCGTAGTAGTTCCCTTCGCCGTGGCTGATGGGGATGCGGATGACCTCGCCCGTGCGCAGGCCAGCGGCCCACGGCGTCGCGTTGCCCTCCCGCCGCAGGTGCGTCCATTCGCAGCGGAACTGCAGGCTGTCGTTGCGCATCAGGACGCCCGGCAGGAGGCCGCTTTCGCAGAGGATCTGAAATCCGTTGCAGATCCCGATGACCGGCCCGCCCCGTTTGGCGAACTTGAGCACTTCGTCCATCACCGGCGAGAAGCGGGCGATTGCTCCGGTGCGCAGGTAGTCCCCGTAGGAAAACCCACCCGGGAGCACCACCGCGTCGTAGCCGGAAAGGTCCGTTTCGCGGTGCCAGACGATGTCCGCCTGCTGCCCCAGAACGTTTTGCAGCACGTGGCGGCAGTCGCGGTCACTCCAGGTGCCGGGGAAACGGATGATGGCGAACTTCATCGTCTGATTATGCGACCGGGCTGGCTGGCTGGCGAAAGAGCGTGGGCGGCGCCCTCCCTCGCCGAAGCTAACCCGCGTACTCCCAGCCCAACTCCCGCTCGATAAGCATCTCGCCCGGGCGAACGACCTCGCCATCCGTAACCAGGCCGATCACAATCGTGTGGTCCCCGGTCGTGACCATGTCGTCCACGTCGCAGGTGAACCAGCCGAGGGCGTACTCCAACACGGGACAGCCGTTCTGATGGAGCGCGTAGTCGATCCCTTCGAGCTTATTGAAGACGAGGTCCTGCATGTCGTCCGGCCGCCCGCGCACCTTCTTCGACTCCGAGGGCATGACGACCTTCCGCGCGATCGAGTCACCATCTTTCTCGTGCAGGAGGTTGACGCTGAAGACTCCGGTCTCGCGGATGAAGCGAAGGGTACGAGCGTCATTCTCGATGGCCACGGCCACCAGTCGCGGCTTGAACGAAACCTGCATCACCCAATCGGCGATCATGGCGTTCAGGTCACCGGCCTCGCTGCGGGATCCGATGACATGCACGCCGTAGGAGAGCTTGAGCATCGCCTGTTCCGGCCCGGGTATCTCCTTCGGGTTACCGGGCAGTTGAGGAAGTTCTGGGTGCGTCACGGCGATCTCCTCGAATGTCGTTCGACAACTATGGTGCCACAGCCCAGGTCGGTGATGCTTCGGGCCCAACGAATCCGGCCATCGGCCCGGCCGATTGCGCTCCGTCCGCTTACTGGCGGCTTGTTTGGGACAGTTCAATTCCTAAGATTAGCGTCAAACCCAGCACGGAGCGTCGGAGAAAGACAATCTTGAACAGTTTGAGAAGTTTACCCTGGCTGGCCGCGGCGGCAGGAATCGCGGGCCTTGCGCTGGCCTCCGCCTGTGGCGGTGACGATGACGCGAAGCCGGCCGCAACGACGGCCCCCGCGAGCGTTTCAGCGAGTTCGGCGACGACAGCGGCGGCGAAGTCCGTCTACCCGCTCAGGGTGACGGACCTTCTTGGGCGCGAGGTCGAGATCAAGGCGAAGCCAGCGGTCATCGTCGCGCTAAGCCCAACCGCGGTTGAGTACGTGTACGCGGTGGGCGGCACGGTCGCCGGGCGCAGCGCCTCGGCCGACTTCCCGCCGGAAGCGAAGTCCAGCAAGGAAGTCGGGACCGCCTACCAGCCGTCCTTCGAGGCGATTCTCGCTCTCAAACCGGACCTCGTGGTCGCCGATTCGATCATCCACGCCCAGCCGGACGTGCGGAAGGGCCTCGAGGGGCTCGGCGTGCCGGTCATCTTCGCCGGCGCCGATAGCTATCAGAAGGTCCTCGACGGGGTGGCCCTGCTCGGGAGAGTGCTCGACGCGAACGACAAGGCGACGCAGGTGATTGCCGCCATCACGAAGGCCCGTGACGACGCGAAAGCGGCCATCGGGGCGAGCAAGCTCTCGGCCGTCGCGCTCATCGCTGGCCGCGACCAGACCCTGTATTCGGCGAAGGCGACGAGCTACGCGGGGGATGTCTTACAGCAGATCGGCATTGCCAACCCGGCGGCAAATGGCCCCGAGTCGGGCCCCGGCTTCCCGGGCTACACCACCCTCGCCCCGGAGAGCCTGATCCAGTACAACCCGGACATCATCTTCACGATCACGCCCGGGCCGGCCAGTGTGCCGCGTTTAAGCAGCCTCGTGCCGTCGATTCCGCCCTTCAAGGGCCTCAAGGCGGTGGCCTCCAACCGGGTGGTCGAACTCGACGTCGATCTCTTCATCCAGGCGCCGGGCCCGCGCATCGTGGACGCGTTCGCCGCCATCGCCAAAGCGGCCAGGGCCGGCTAGCGCCGGCGCTCCGGCCCTCACCGCCCAAGCTCTCTAAGGCTCTCAACGCGGTTTGCGAGGGGTTACCGAGTAATTATGGCTACGACCCTCCCGCGCCTCGCAAGGCCAACGCCGCCCGCGCGCCCACTGATCGCCGCTGGATGCGGGTTCGCGCTGCTGGCCGTCGTGGGCTATCTGAGCCTCAGCCAGGGCGCCGTGGGGCTCTCGCCGGGTGAGGTTTGGTCGGGGCTCACGTCCACGTCCGATAGCTTCGCGCGGAGCGTCGTCTGGCAGATCCGGTATCCACGCCTTGTCGACGCGATGATCGTCGGGGCCTCGCTGGCCGTGGCTGGTTCGCTCCTGCAGGGCGTGACACGCAACCCTCTTGGCGACCCGACGATCCTCGGGATGACCGCCGCCGCCGGCCTGGCGAGTGCGATCGCGCTCGTGATCTCGCCGCAGATAAACCAGTGGGCATTGACGATGTCCTGCGTCGCTGGCGGCCTGTTCGGAGCGGCTGTGCTGTTCGTGATCGCCTGGCGAGGGACTGTCTCACCGGTCCGGCTCGCTCTTTCCGGCGTCGCCCTCTCGGCCTTCTTCGGCGCGGCGATCGTCGGGCTCCTGTCAAGTTCGCGGACGTTCCTTCAGACCAGCCTCGGTTTCCTGGCCGGGGGGCTCTATGCGGCGGAATGGGACCGCATGCATGCCGCGCTGCCCTACGCCGTGCCCGCGTTCGTCGCCGCCGTCTTGCTTGCGGGGCGCCTCAACGTCCTCGCGCTCGGCGACGAAGTAGCGGCCGGCCTCGGCGTCCTCACGGATCGGACGCGGCTGCTGGTCCTGGTTGTGGCGGGAATCCTTACGGCGGTGGCCGTCTCCATTGCTGGCCTCGTCAGTTTCGTGGGCCTGATCTGCCCCCACCTGGCGCGCATGACGGTCGGCGCGGACAACCGTTACAGCATCCCGATAGCCGGTCTCTATGGCGCCATCCTCGTGAGCGGCGCGGATGTCTTTGCCCGCGTCGTGATCAGCCCCTCGGAGATCCCCTTCGGGATCGTGACGGCCGGCATCGGCGCGCCATTCCTGCTGTATCTGGTGAAGGCGCGCGGATGAGGCTCGCGGCCGAAGCCCTCTCCCTTGGGTACGGCGCCCGAACGGTCGTACGGGAGGTGTCCGTGACGATCAGCGCTGGCGAGATGGTCGCTATCATCGGCCCGAACGGCAGCGGCAAATCCACGCTCCTGCGCGGGCTGGCTCGCCTGCACCGCCCAAGCAGCGGCCGTGTCCTGCTCGGCGAGAATGACATCCGTTCGATGGCCGCGCGCGATGTAGCCCGCGTGCTCGCGATCCTCCCCCAATCGCCGGCGGCTGGCGTAGACCTCACGGTGCGCGAACTGGTGTGGCGTGGACGGTATCCGCACCAGGGCATCCTGCAACGTGCCACCGCCCCGGACTTCGAAGCCGTGAATTGGGCGCTGGGGGCGGCCGACGTCGAATCGCTCGCCGAGCGGACCCTCGGGAGCCTCTCCGGAGGGGAGCGTCAGCGCGCCTGGATAGCCCTGGCGCTTGCCCAGCGGCCGAAGGTCCTGTTGTTGGACGAACCGACGAGCTTCCTCGATATTCAGCATCAGGTGGAGGTCATGCACCTCCTTCGGCGCTTGAACGAGGACGGGATGACGGTGGTCTTGGTCCTCCACGACCTCCTCCTGGCGGCGCGTTTCGCCGACCGCGTGCTCGCCCTGCGTGAAGGCCAGGTGGCGTTCGATGGCCCGCCGCTTGCGGTGTTCGAACCGCGCAACCTGGAGCGTCTCTTCAACGTCCCGATGATGGTGCTCATGGACCCGGAGACGGGATGCCCGGTGCCGCTGCCCCGTTCCGTTCGCAGAGACATCGCCGCTGGGGCCGCGCCGTGATCGCCAGGGCGCCACAGTTCGACGGTGAACATGCACGCCGCTGGCAGGATCTCGACGCGGCGACGAGCTGTCAGTTCCGCGCGACCTACCCGCCCGAGACGTTCGAGATCCTCCTGGACCTTATCCAGGACGAGCCCCGCAACGTCCTCGACATCGGCTGTGGCACGGGCGCCCTTGCTCGCCCCCTGGCGCCGTTCGCGAGCAGCATCGAGGCGGTCGATTTCTCGCCCGAGATGGTCGCTGTCGGACGTTCGTTACCGGGCGGGACGCATCCCAGCATCAGCTGGACGGTGTCACGAGGCGAGGAGTACGCGCTTCGTCCGCCCTACGCGCTCATCGCAGCCGGGCAGAGCCTGCACTGGATGGACACCGAGCTGCTTCTGCCGCGCTTCGCCAGCGCCCTAACCGCGAACGGCATGCTCGCCGTGATGAACACGGTCGCCGTGGACGAACGCCCCTGGGATGGACCAATCCGGGAGGTCGTGAAGCGCCACTCGACCTGGAAGGAGTACGTCCCGTTCGACATGATCCCTTTCTGGCAGCAACGAGGCCTGTTCGAACTGCGGGGCGAACGTCGCACCGCCCCCGTCGAGTTCGTTCAGACGGTGGAGGAGTGCACCGCGGGCTTCCACGGCCTGAGTCACCTCACCCGCGCGCATATCGACGCACCCGCCTTCGACGCCGAGGTTCGGGAGGTCCTTGCGGCACACTGCGCGGACGGCGTCGTGCGCCGCCAGATTGCGGGCAACGTCCTCTGGGGGAAGCCGCTTGCGGGTCTCGGGGCTCAGTAGTGGTAGCGCAGCTGGGCTATCTGGAGGTTCCCATCAGAGACGTCGTAAACCATGCGGTGCTCTCGGGTTATTCGCCGGGACCAAAGGCCCGACAGGTTGCCATGGAGCGGTTCTGGTTGCCCAAGCCCGTCGAACGGCGTCCGCATCGTATCCTTGATGAGCGCGTTGATGCGTCCCAGCATCTTTCGATCGGTCGTTTGCCAGAATAGGTACTGATCCCACGCTCGTGGCGCGAACGTGAGGTTCACGCGTCCAGGTCAGGGGACTCAACGCGCCCCTTGCCGTCTCGCAGCTCTGCAATGGCGGCGAACAGCTCGCGAGCGTTCGCCGGGCTTCGGAGCAGATAAGCGGTCTCGTCCATGGATTCGTACTGGTCCAGGGTCATCAGGACGTATGATGGACCGCGGCCTCTTGTGATGATCACGGGCTCGCAGTTGTCCCGAACGGAGTCCAGCGTTTTCGCCAGGTTGGCGCGCACCTGAGTGTAGGAAATCGCTTTCATTCGTACAGGATCGCGTGCGCGCGTGAGGCCGTCAACGTTGTCGTTTGAAGTAGGGCAAATTGGGTACGGCCAAAGGTGTGGAGTGGTGCTACCGCAGGAGTGGCCGATTGAGTTGCGTCCGCCAGCTCTTCGGATCGGGGTTCGACTCCGGGCCAGCGACGTAGCATTCCCAGAGGTCCGGGGCCGCTCTATGGCCGCTGGCCGCGATCCAGGCGTCGAACTCGCCCCAGGCATCGCCCATGCCTTCGTAAGGCCCGTGGTAGACGGTCCGGGCGACCTTCATGGCGGGCCATTCGCCGGGCTGGACGCGGCCGGCGGGCGCGACCGGCGTCGGCACGGGCACGCTAATCTCGAAATCCCAGCCGTCCGGATCAATCTTCAGGTGGTGCGTAAACCACGGCCCGCTGGGCGTTATGCCCTGGGCCGCAACGACGGCCATGAGTTCGGTAATCCCCGGCCCCATCTCGCGCTGTATCGCATCCTTCGTGATGACGAGGTGAATACGGGCCGTGAGCTGGGGCGTGGTCTGGACGATCTCGGGGGTGTCGATCATGTGAGCCCTCCTTGTGTACCGGGTACGAGCTTCACGCCCCGGACTGATAAAGCTGAATCAGGTTGCCTTCGGGGTCGATGAAAGTGGCCAGGAAGAAGCCGCCTCCCTGGTCGTTGGGCTCGTCGATGAATTCGACGCCAGCTTCCTTGAGGCGGGCCGCGTCGCCGTGGATATCATCCGTAATCAGCCCGACCATGTGGCGGTACGGGTCGCTCGCCCGCCCGCGCACTTCGCTGTGCTGGCCGACGGCGAGGGCGGGCGCTATCTGATCGCCGAAGAGGACGAACTCCGGGGTGGAGACCCCCGGCTTCAACCCGAGCGTGTCGCGGTAGAACGGGAGCAGGTTGTTGATGTCGCTGGTCCAGATGGTGCTTCCGCCGAGTCCGAGAATCATGGGTTGCCTCCTGTGCCCCGTTCGGGGGAAGTGGTGAACATCGTCCGTGGGCGACCCGGTGGTCCGGCCGGGCCGATGGCTACCAGGCGCCGGCGGTCACCGACAGGATCGGGGGGAGCGTGCCGGGAAGGCGCCGCCAGTGTTCGCCGAGGTCGTTGCTGCCGTAGACGGCGCCGTTGGTGGTGCCCACGTAGACGCCCTCGGTTTCGAGGCCGTCCGTGGCCATGGCTTCGCGGTAGGCGCTCTGGTAGTCGTGCGGGCCAGGGAGGCCGTTGGTCATGGCCTGCCAGCTCTTGCCAGCGTCCATCGTCCTCCAGACGGCGAACTGACCGCGGACGACGCGGAAGTTAAACGTCTCGAACTCGAGGGGGACCACGAAGACGGCGTCCGGGTTGCGGCGGGTGACGGCGATCGGGAACCCGTGGAACGACGGCAGGCCGGCCGTGACGTCTTCCCAGTCCTTGCCGCGATTATCCGACCTGAAAACGCCGACGTGGGACTGGCCCCAGAGCCGGTCGGGTCGCTTGGCATCAAGCACGAGCTTGTGGAATTCATCGCCCGCGGCCGGGTCGACGCCAGGCGGCAGATCGGGTTGCGGGAACGAGACCGCCATCTCCGCCAGGAAGGCTTTGGCGACGGGAGTTGTGACGACGAGGCTGTGCGAGCAGAGATCCCAGCTCTGGCCGGCGTCTTCGGTGGCGTACGTCCCACCCGTGCTGATAGCGGCGTAGATGCGGTTCGGTTCGCGAGGATCGACCTGGATTGAGTGGAGCGAGGACTCCCCCACGGAGCCAGTCGGGCCCCAGAACTCGCGGAACCTATGGCGGTTCAGGGCTTCGACGGGCGCCCATGTTTCGCCCCAGTCCTCGCTGCGAAACATCCCGCCCGGCTGGGCGCCGGCGTAAACCACACCCGGCTGGTCCGCATGTCCGGGCTCGACATGCCAGCTGGCGGCGACCGTCACGCCCATATCCACGGGGAAACCGAAGCCGACCGTGCGCTGGTCCCAGGTCTCGCCGCCATCGTCACTACGGGCGACGGACGGGCCCCAGGCCCAGTGGTTCGCCGCCGCGTAGAGCCGGGGCGTTTCGCGCCGGGTATCGATGCTGATGTGGTTGATGGTCCAGCCCGGGAGGGCCGGTTGGGAGATCTCCCAGGTTTCCCGGCGTTCATCCGACGTGTACGTCCAGATGCCCTTCTTCGTGCCAACAAGAACGTGGGTCTGCATATCTGTCTCCAATGTTGGTGACTAACCGGCTGCAAGCCTAGACTGGTGTCAGTAACCTGTCAAGACCATTCGGCGGTGTTGCGTCATGCACGGCAAGCGAAGCATGATGCGAAGGTGGAAGACACGACCGCCATTGAACTGCACCTCGCCCCGGGTCGCCTCAGGCTGGTGCACGAATTCCTCAACGCGTTGGACGCGGAGCCATCGGCGGACAGGCTGGCCATGGGCGAGAGTATCCGGCGGAGGCACGCGCGCGGGGAGAGCCAGTCGGCCCTGGCGAAGGCGTACGGGATCAGCCAGCCGCTCGTGAGCGCGATCCTCGGCGGACGCCGGCTGGCCGCGCGCGGACCAGAGCCAACCGGGGGCCTTGGTTCACCCGAAGAAGCGCACGTTTGGCTGGCGGCCAGAGGGTTATCGGACCTTGCCGGGGAACTGAACGATGGTGAGGTTGAGCGCCTGAGGGACCTCAAAGCGGTGCTGAGGGCTCTCGTCTTCGCGAACAACGGTCAGCCGCTCGACCCCGCGGTCCTTGAGCGGCTGGATGGCCTGGCGGCTAGTGCGCCGTTGGTTGGCCGCTTCGCCACCCCTCACGCGCCGGTGCTGAATCCGGCGGGGCCGGGAATCGCGGGCGTGGCCGGCGCGATCCTCGCCGCCGTTATGGAGGCGATGTACGCCGGCACATGGACGCGGTTGAAATCGTGTCCAGGCGCGGACTGCCGGTGGGTGTTCTACGACCTGTCGCCCAAGGCATCGCGGACGTGGTGCTGGATGGCCGTCTGCGGGAACCGGGTGAAGGTGCGGAACTACCAGGAGCGGCGGCGTACCGAGCGGGTGGCGGCGGCGGTCCAGCCGTAGTACGCGGGCGGCGAACGGCGCCAGATTGACCCTTCCCTGCCAATGCCGTCTCGTTGAGGCACATGGCTTCCGTTGAACAGAGTTCGCCGCCCGTCATCATCGCGCACAGTTCGGACCTGCATATCTGCATCGATGGGCGGCCCGCACGCTCCGATGTGGCGGTCCTGGAGGTCGTGCTGCGGACAGCCGCGGCGAACGCGGCGGATATCCTGTTGCTCGCGGGGGATATCTTCGACCACAACCGCTTGCCGATGGAAACGCTGGACCGGACGGCCAGGCTGCTGGCGGATTATGGCAAGCCGGTGGTCATCCTCCCGGGCAACCACGACCCTATTACGCCGGATTCCGTCTACCGCCGGGGAGGCGTTGCCGACCCTGGCAACGTTCATGTCTTTGGCGTGACGGATGGCGACCAGGCGGCGTTCGCCGGGCTCGACCTGAGCATTTGGGGCCGGCCGCACACCGACTACAACGACATGTCGCCATTGGAAGGCGCACCGCCACGGGTCTACCGCTGGCAGATCGCCATGGCCCATGGACACTGGCATGCCGGCGAGGACGACCCGCACCGTTCCTGGCTCATCCGCGACCGCCAGATTGCGGCTCTCGACGCGGACTACCTGGCGCTCGGGCACTGGGACCGCCCGACACCAGCGGGCGATGGCACCGTCCCCGCGTACTACTCGGGCAGCCCGGACCTGGCGCGTTCGATCAACATCATCCGGCTCAACGGGAGCGGGGTGGATGTGTCGCGCGCGGAGTTGGTCGGGGAGCTGTGATCGCCTTCGCCGGTGACCGCTCTGGTCTGAGGGTCGCCGGGCGGTAAGCCCTCACCCAGTGCCCCGCGTGCTGGCATGGGGTCTCCCGAATCCTTCCCGGGAAGGACGGGCGAGGGTGAAACGGCTGGCGGCGGACACCTGGAACTCGCCCTGACAGCCCTCCAATTACGGTATGGTTCGTGGACTGGGAGACTGCATCGTGGGGCTCAGGAACGCCACGCTCTTGACGGTTGCCGGGCTGGTGACGGTACTCGCCGCATGTTCGGATGATTCGCCCTCCCAACCGGCTGCTGACCGGGCCGATGGAACGTACGTCGCGGCGGTGTGCTCGGCCTTCGCGGCGGAGAAAGACGCGCCCTCCGTGGATGCGAGCGGCATCGCGGACAGCGACCGCTATGTGCAGATCCTCCGGCAGGCTATCCCGCCGGCGGACCTGACGGCTGGCCACGGCCAGATGATCGCCGCTCTGGACGAAGACCTGACTCAGCTCAAGCGCGGCCAGGCCGCGCGGCTCGGGATGTGGGAGCTACGGAAGAAGCCGGCCTGCACGCCGGCCCAGGCGACGCAGGACCCGCCAAGAACGTGGTGTTACGACCCCAACGCGGCGACGCGGGCGGTACCAACCGAGACGCTGACCGACATGCAACGCTCGCGGCGAACGCAGGAGCCGGCCATCCGCCCCCTGCGCGCCTTCCCGGCGATGCGAGACGCGGTACGGCTGCGGTTGGTCCCTCTGGTGAAGGCGGACGCGAGCTGTCAGCGAGCGGGAGTCACGGCGCCGTAGCTCATCCAACCCCGGGGCGGCATGGTCAACCCAACCGCGAGTTCATCCAGGCGTCTGACTTCTGGTTCGCCTTCTTGCCGAGCGCGCTGGGGAAGCCGGTGAAGCCGTGCACGCCGCCCGGGTAGACGGCGAGTTCGCCTTCGTTGCCGGCCGCCAGCCAGCGGGCGTGCATGAAGAGCGTGTCGTCGAGCAGCGGGTCCATCGTGCCCACGGTGAAGAGCGCGGGCGGCATGCCATGCAGGCGGGCGAAGATCGGGGAGACATCGGGGTCGCGCCAGCTGGAAGGCGGTGCGTAACACTCGCCGAACCAGCGCATGATTTCCGAGTTGAGGACGAGGTTGCGCGTGCCCCAGGTGGCCGAGCTCGGCGTCTGGCCAACGTCGTAGACGCCGAACACGAGGTTCGCGCCGGCCCAGCCGGTGTAGCCGTGGCGGTCGCGCATGCGGAGGAGGGTGACGGCGGCCAGATGCGCGCCAGCCGATCCTCCACCGATGAGCAGGCGGGCGCTGCCGAACTCGGATTGGGCGTGCTTCAGCACCCAGGCGGTGGCGTCTTCACAGTCGTCCGGGCCCGCGGGGTAGGGGTCTTCCGGCGCGAGGCGGTAATCGATGCTGACCACCGCGAGGCCCACGTTTTCGGCTATCGCGCGGTTGCGGACATCGCCGTGGTGGGCCCTCCCGAGCACCCAGCCGCCGCCATGGACATCGATGTAAACGCCCCGGGCCGCTCGGGTCTTGGGGGTGGTGATGCGTACGGGGACTTCCCGGCCACGCCCCGGCACCACCCGTATGACAGCATCGGGGTCGGTGACGACGGGTCCGAACGTGCCTTTCCCCTCCTCACGCGCGGCCCGTGTGATGGCGGGCGGGATGGTGTGGGTCGGTGGCACGGTCGAGAGCAGCTTTTCGAGCTGTTCGTTGAAGGCGGCCGTCTCCGGATCGATGGCCGAAGGGAGGAAGAGGGCGAGGTCGGCGTTCATGGCGGGACTCCGTACCAGGGTGTGGGCATTCTGTTGCAATCGGGGCTCGGAACGCAAAAGGCCGCCAAGAAGCCAAGTCCCATGATGGCGCGGCGCCGGACCTGAGCGCGGCGAGCCATCTAAGGTTCGCCGGCCGCCAAGGGGCCAAGCGGCCAAGTCTCATGATGGCGGCGTGGCTGGCACTCTTCGTCCCTGGTCGCCTGGCCTCCTGGCGGCCAACTCTTCAGTTGTAGGCCGCCTCGGTGGATCGGGCCGACGCGCCGCCTCGGAGTTCGGCGATGCAGGCGGCAATCGCCGCCACGTATTCGTCGGCGTAGGGCTCGGGTACCGTGCGGCGTATACTGCGCGCAGCACACGTGGTGCTGGCAGGAGTTGGCAATGACCGAGGACGAACTGGACCAGCCAATCCGGTATGTGGAACGGAGCCGGGCTTACTATCTGGCGCAGGGATACGACAACCCATACCGCTGGGCAGAGCACGAGAGCGCACCCTTTACGCCACTGAAGAAGCCGCTGGCCGAGAGCCGCATCGGGATTGTCACGACGGCCGCGCCCTACCGGCCGGAGTTCGGCGACCAGGGCCCGTGGGCGGCGTACAACGCTGAGGCGAAGTTCCGGCACACCTACATGCTGCCAACGGATTGCACCCCGGACCTGCGTATTTCGCACATCGGCTACGACCGCAAGCACACGTCGGCGGAGGACCAGAACTCTTACTTCCCGTTGCTCCGGATGCGCGAGCTTGAGGCCGCCGGGCGGATCGGCAGCATCGCGCCCCGGTTTTACGGGGTGGAAACGACGCGCAGCCAGCGCCAGACGATCGAGCGCGACGCACCGGAGATCGCGGGGATGATGCGGGAGGACGGCGTTGATGTCGCCGTCCTGGTGGCCACCTGACCGGTCTGCCACCAGACCGTGAGTCTGACCTCCCGCCAGATCGAAGAGCAGGGGATCCCGACCGTCGTGCTCGGGTGCGCGAAAGACCTTGTGGAGACCTGTGGCGTGGCACGCTTCGTTTGGAGCGATTTTCCACTCGGCAACTCGTGCGGAAAGCCGAACGACGCTGAGTCACAGCGCACCATCCTGGCGATAGCGTTCGACCTGCTCGAATCGGCGGGCGCCCCGATGACCACCGTCCGCACACCCTTCCGCTGGAGGGATGACCCGTCCTGGAAGAAGGACTTCTACAGCCTGGAGGTCCCGCCCGAGCAGTTGGCGAAGCGAAAGGCCGAGTTCGACCGCCAAAAGGCGATTGCGAAAACGCGCGAGGAAGTTCACGCATAATTGAGGGGTTCGCTGGTTGCGGGGACACTTGCCAGGCGGAGTAGAATAGCGGCGGAGGGTTATGCCAATGCCTGAACGTCTCCATGCCACTCGTGACGCTGAACAAGCGTCCCGCCACCATGCGGCGCGGACGAGCGACGCGCCAGAACATCCACTGCTGCGGCTGCAACGGAACGCAGGGAACAGCGCGGTCGCGCGCCTCGTGCAACGTGAAGCCGAAATTCGCCGCGCGGCGGCGCCAGAAGAACTGGAAGAAGATCCGGAACTGCAAAAGAAGCACGACCCGGCCGCCCCGGCGCCCTCAGTCGGTCTGGCTGGCGGGCAACTTGACGCCGGGTCGTCGAGCCAGATAGAGAGCATGCGCGGCGGCGGCTCAGCGCTCTCGGCGCCGATGCGGGCACGCGTGGAGCCTGCCATGGGGGTTGACCTTGGCGGCGTGCGCGTGCATCAGGACTCGCGTTCCGATGCGCTGGCGCGAGGAATGACGGCCAAGGCGTTCACCACCGGCTCCGATGTCTTCCTCCGGCAGGATCAGAACCCTGGCGATGTCTCGCTGATGGCGCACGAACTCACGCACGTCGTCCAGCAGTCGAGCGGCGGGGAAGCGGCCCCGGGCGGGCTGACGGTCGGCGCGGCCGGCGATGCGCACGAGCAAGAGGCGGACATCGTCGCCGCCCAGATCGCTTCGGGCGCCGACCCCAGGGCCGCAAAGGAAGAGGACTAGGGAGTCGAGTGGGGCCGCCGAGCCCCGGCCGGC
>JANXYE010000613.1 GCA_025350285.1 Chloroflexota bacterium | reverse complement strand
CTCACGGCGGCGCGGCTGGCGTTCGCGGCCGGCCGGCGGGCGGAGGCGATGAGGGCGCTGAGCATGGTATACGACCTCGAATACGGTCTGGCCCGGATACGGGCCGAGACGGGAGCACAGGAGCTCCTGGCGAGTCGCCCGGTGACGGCCGCGTAGTCTCGGTCACCGGTTGTCCACCGGCGCTCCACGGCGACGGTCGAACCTACTGACGGGGGAGTAGATGCAGAACAAACCTCGGCTCGCGCTCTGCCTGGAACAGACGCTGGGGCATCGCGCGCACGGGTTGAACCTCGAAGCGGCCGCCGCGCAGGCGGGAGCGACCGTGCACCGGGTGGAATACGAGGAACACCCACGGATACGGGCGCCCTGGGCAGTGCGCGGCAGCTGGCAGGCCGCGCAGGCCCTGCGCGGGACAGCTCCGGTGGATGTCTCGCTGTTCCATACATCGACGATTTCGCTTTTCGCCGGGCGGGCGCAGGGACGCTACGTGGTGAGCGCGGACGCGACCGGCGTGCAGCTGGACGCGATGGGCGCCTGGTACCAGCACGCACGCGGGCCAGCCGCCGTCGAACGAGCCAAGCGGGCCTGGTACCGGCATGTATTCGTGCAGGCCGCGGCGCTCGTCGCCTGGTCGAACTGGGCGGCGAGGTCGTTCGTGACCGACTACGGGGTAGACGGATCGAGGATCCTGGTGGCGCACCCCGGGGCGCCGGCCGGGTTTTTCGAGCTTGAGCGTGAGTACGCGACGCGCCGGCCGCGAGTCCTGTTCGTCGGCGGAGACTTCAAGCGCAAGGGCGGCGACCTCTTGCTGGAGGCGTTCGCGCCGCTGGCCAAGCGTGCCGAACTCGTCATCGTCACGGATGCGCAGGTGCCAGTGAGGCCGGGCGTGCGGGTGGTCTCCGGGATCCGGCCGGGGACCGCAGAGCAACGGGACGTGTTTGCCGCGGCGGACATATTCTGCCTGCCCACGCGGGGCGACTGCACCCCGGTAGTGCTTGGCGAAGCGATGGCCGCCGGCCTGCCAGTGGTGACCACGCGCGCCGGTTCGAACGGGGAGACCGTGCGGGCGGGGGAGACCGGTTTCCTCGTACCGCCGGACAATGTGGCGATGCTGAGCGAATCGCTGCGAGCCCTGGTGGACGACGCGGGGCTGCGCGAGCGGCTCGGGCGCAATGGCCGGTCGGTCGCACGGGAGCGGATGGACGCGGGCGTAAACGCGCGGAAGGTCATTGATTGGATGAGGGCAGTGGCGTGACCACTCACCCGGTGATGCTCGTCAGCGCGACGCGCGCGCGGACGGAAGCACTGTTGCGCGACGGCCCCCGGCGCGACTTCATCGCGTTGGCGGAGGCCGCGGGCGCGGACGTGCGTTACCAAACGATTGGTTCCCGGCGCGCCGGTTTGGCCGCGAAGATGATGGGTGCGCATGTCCGGCAGGCCTGGCGGCTGGCGCGGGAGGTCGAGCCCGGCGCGATCGTGTTCGCCGACGGAGAACATAACGGGATACCGTTCGCGCTGATGTCGGGCCTGTTGCGGCGGCGGCCACGGCGGCTGGTGATGCTCGGCCATCTGCTCAGCCGCCGATGGAAGCTGCCCCTCCTCTGGCTGGCGACGCGCGTCGGCCCGCCAGGCGTGCTCGTCCTGCACAGCGTCGAGCAGCGCCGAATCGTCAAGCGCTGGGTTGGGCGGCGGTGGCGGATCGTCCTCGTGCCCTATCAAGTTGATACGGAGTTCTGGGCCGCGGATGGCACGAGCGCGAGCGCGGACCTTCCCCTCGTGCTCGCGGTTGGGTCGGAGAACCGCGACTACGCGACGCTCGTCCGCGCCGTAGAGGGCTTGCCCGTGCGCGTCGTGATCGCCGCCGGGAGCCACTGGGCGAGGGAGGCCGCCGTGGCGGGCGAGACGCCGCCGAACGTCGAGTACCTGAGCGAGCCTCTCGGGTTCGCCGCGCTGAGGGATCTGTACCGGCAGGCCGCCTGCGTCGTCGTGCCGCTGCACGATGTCGCGAACCAGTCCGGGGTAACCACGATCCTGGAGGCGATGAGTTGCGGACGCCCAGTTGTGGTAACCGCCTCCCGGGGTCAGCAGGAGTGCATCGAGGGCCCGCTGGTTACGGCGGACGGAAGGCT
>JANXYE010000580.1 GCA_025350285.1 Chloroflexota bacterium | reverse complement strand
GTGGGGTTGGCTGGTGAAGTGCCGAGATTAGGAGAAGGGGCGTTCCTCGGCGTCCCACTTCGTTCCGTCCATATCCGCTCAGGGGCGCAGGGTCGCGGCACATGGGCGGCACATGGGTGCGCGCGTGGATCACCGGCGCGCGACGTCGCCGGGTGCGTCGCGTTGATCAGGGCGAACTTCTCTCGCTCTCCTGGCCACTTCACCAGCTCGTGCTGGTGGAACCCATTGTCGATGCCGAACGCGGCGAGAATCACCTCCGACCACCAGTGGAGGTCGACCTTGATCCACCCGACGATCTCGCCAACCAACAGCGTGGCGTCGACCGCGACCGAGGCCCGCTGCTCCATCTCGACCAGGAACCCGGTCTTTGGGTCGACTCTCAAGTCCAGGCCGAGCGACGCAGGGACCGACATGTCGATCAGCTTGATGTTGGCGTCGATGCCCGACGAGACCGTCCCAAGGATCGACGTGGGCGAGGGCATCGCGCAGCGACATCTTCGTTCCCTTCACGTTCACTTGCCGATCGAGCGCGGCGTGCGGCGGTACGCGAAGGCGTGGTCGGGCGCCCGCGGGCGGCGGCGCAGGTCGCCCGACCTGCGCCAACGCGGCGTGGGCGGGGACAAGGAACGCGAGCAGCGCCACGGTGGCACCTGAGCGAAGTCCGAAGGTCTGGCGGCCATGAAAAGACCCTCCAGCTTCATGGACACGCTCGCCGTGCCGTCGCGGTCCAGTGTCGCCTTCGCGCTTCGGACCGGCGGTGGCTGCGTTCGAGCCCGGGTCCTGGTCCAGGCGGGGGGCCCCTTCACGAAGCGTCGGGGCGCCCGGTCTGCTGCACCGGGCGCCCCCGCTCATGCTCGACTACTTCGGAGGACCGTTGCCCCGACCGCCACCGGACGGCTTCTGCACCTCGAAGACGAGTTGCTTGTGCTTCGGCGTGACGTACTGCTCGCCGCGAAACCGGACGATGCGCTCCTCGACGAGCGCGCGCGAGAGGCCGTAGGCGGGCATGTCGCTCCGCACGACGTAGAACCCAGGCGCGAGGGCGTTGGGATCGAAGAGGTCCGTGAGCTGGACGGCGTGTGTCATCGGCCCGAGGCTATCGGTGGCGAGCCGACGAACAGTGGCTTTAAGGCCCCGGCGCCAACGGCCGGCGTCCGCCGGCGTTGCAGGCCGCCGCCGCCTGGCTCTACAGGCGGACGCGCGTCGGACCCGCTGTGTGGCGCCGTCAGATCGTGAGCGCCACCACGCGGGGCCACACCGCGGGGCCATGGTCGGCTACCCTGTAGGTCCACAATCGGCGCGTGTAGGGTCCACACTGCGGGTCCGGGAAACGGGTCGAAGTGGGCTCGAACGACGGGCCGTGCGGCACGAGCGGTGGCCTGCGGGTGGCCCGGCGGGCCCCGCGGCATCCCTCTCAGGCCACCGGCAGGCCACCGGCAGGCCACCGGCAGGCCACCGGCAGGCCACGCGGCCGGCCGGGAACGGTCACCGCGGCGGCGCGCGAGCAGTTCCCAGTTCCCGCCTCCAGGAGCGCCGCTCGGGGAACTGCCGGCGGCGCGCGCTCAGAGAAGGCCGGCGGCGGCGTTGTCGATGAACACCGTGGCGTGGCGAATGTAGCCCTTCAGCACCTGCATCGACTCGTGGCCCGTCTGGCGCGCGATGGACTCCATCGGCTTGCCCCGCTTGCTCGCCGCCGTGACGAAGCCGGCGCGCAGGCTGTGGGCGCCGAAGTCGGCCTCGTCGAGCCCCGCCTTGCGGCAGGCGCGCTTCACGATGTCGGCGACGGTCGCGGCGCAGATCCCCCCGCGGACGGTGCCGGCGCGAATGTCGCGGAAGAGCGGGCCCTCGGTGATGCCCGTCGCGTCCAGGTAGGCCCTGAGCGTACGCACGGGGCAGAGATCGTGGGCGCCGGCGTAGGGCAGGCCCACCTCGCGCCCCTTCCGGGTCTGGTCGGTCTTCGAGTGCCGGATGGTGAGCCGCAGGCCCTCATCGACGAAGGCGGCGTCGCTCACCCGAGCGCGGCGAGCTCCGAGCGGCGGCAGGCCGAGAACCAGCCGACCAGGAGGAGCGCGCGCTCGCGCATGTCGCGCTTCGTGCGAGTCGGGATACCAGCCAGCATGCGTCGGAGCTGAACGTCTTCGATGGCGTGCTTCTTCACGGGAGCGACGCCGAGCTCGCGGTGGATGCCGGCGAGCGTCCCCTGCACGGCGGCCTGCCGGCGGTCGAACGGCTGGTCGGCAAGCCTGTGGGCGAAGCAGATCGCTGCGAGCGCCCGGTCGATGGTCGAGGTCTTCTTGCCCGACTTTGCCAGGTGGGCGAGGTAGTCGGCGACGACAGCGGGCGGCGCCGGGAGCGATGCGACCCCCGCCTGGGCGCACCAGTCGGAGAACCGCTGCCAGTCACCCCGGTACGCCCGCCTCGTTCCATTCGGCGATCGTGACGCATGCGCGCCCCGCCCGCGCCCTCGCCAGGTGCGCGTACGCGTAGCTCTTGCTCCTCCCGAGCGCCGTCATGACGTCCGCGACCGTGACGTACGCCACCATGCCGTGCGGCAACGTTGCGCCACGCGGGATCGTGGCCGCCGTCGTGCCTCGCTCGTTCTTGCGGATGGATGGGCCATCCGAGCCCCGCGCGTGCTCCGGCAGGGGCTCGTGAGCCGGCTCGATGTGGAGATCGATGGTCGGCGGGACGGGAGGTGGCGGCGGGCCCGGCGGATCGCACGCCGGCCCCGCCCGCGTCGGTCGGCGGACGCGGCGCGCTCGGCGGCTCCGGCGGCGCCGCCTGC
>JANXYE010000532.1 GCA_025350285.1 Chloroflexota bacterium | reverse complement strand
GTTCCGCGAACTCAAGTGAGTGGTACGTGGCAACAACGATTCGCGGCATGTGCGGCTGCTCCTTCTCTAATTCGCGCGGTTACTGATAGACACCGCTCATCCTTCATACCGCCCCGTCCACCGGGAGACAAGCGATGGCCGAGACCACGCCGAACCCACAGGCCGTGACTATGGCTCCGCCACCTGCGATTCGGAAATCCCTCTGGCAAGTTCATCTCTCGAATGATTGTATACAATGATGAACGAACCGGTCTTCGCACCCTGGCTCACCTACGCAGACCCATCGGCCCATACCTCAATCGACGGCCCGGACTACTTCCGCGACGCCTATCCCTATGTCCTTCCGCCCATGGTCCAGTTCGAGCGCGAAGCGGTGCCGCTGGAACCCGTGCGTTCAATCTGGATCACCGACACGACCTTCCGCGACGGCCAACAGAGCCGCGCACCCTACACCGTCGAGCAGATTGCGCGGCTTTTCGAATTGCTGCATCGCCTCGGGGGCACACAGGGCATGATCCGCCAATCGGAGTTCTTTCTGTATACAAAGAAGGATCGGGAGGTGATGGAACGCTGCCAGGAGTACGGCTTCGCCTTCCCGGAGGTGACCGGCTGGATCCGCGCGACGATGGCGGACTACCAGCTCGTTCGCGCCGCCGGGCTGAAGGAAACCGGCATCCTCACCTCGATCTCCGACTACCACATCTTCAAGAAGCTTGGCTCGACGCGCGAGAAGGTGCTCGCCGGCTACCTGGAGGTGGTGGACGCCGCCCTGGCCGATGGCGTCATCCCCCGCTGCCATATCGAAGACAGCACGCGCGCCGACTTCTACGGCGTCGTCCTGCCGTTCGTCCGGGCGCTGATGGAACGCGGCCGCCAGGCCGGCATTCAGGTGAAGGTGCGCTACCCGGACACGATGGGAGTGGGCGTCTCCGACCCCAACGTCGCCCTGCCACGCGGCATCCCACGACTCACGTCGCTCCTCCGGCACGAGGGCGGCGTACCCGGCGAAGCGCTGGAGTTCCACGGCCAGAACGACCTGAACGCGATCATCCCGAACGGCGTCTCAGCCTGGCTCTACGGCGCCGCTTCGAACAACGGGACCCTCCTCGGCATCGGCGAGCGTAGCGGTAACACGCCGATCGAGGCGCTTGTCTTCTGGCTCATCGGCCTCACGGGCGAGACGCACGGCATCGACACCACGGTCATCTCCGAGGTCGCCGACTACTACCGGAGCATCGGCGAAATCATCGACCAGCGGCTCCCGTTCGTTGGCGACAACTTCAACGTCACCCGCGCGGGGATCCACGCCGACGGGATGATCAAGGACGAGGAGATCTACAACCCGTTCGACACGACCCGCCTGCTGAACCGTCCGCCGGGGGTCGCGATCACGGACAAGAGCGGGGCGGCGGGCCTGCTCATGTGGATGCAAGAGCATCGGCCGGAAGAAGCGGCGGGCATCGGCAAGCGGGATGAGCGCCTCGCGCGCGTCCTCGCTCTCGTCATGTGCGAATACGAGGATGGCCGCGTCATCGCCATCGCCGACGAAGAGGTCCACCACATGATCGACGCGGCCTTCGGCGGCACATCGGCTGCGGCTTATCCAGAAGCTTCTTGATGGCGGCCTTCCCCTGCCAAGGATTCGGAATGGGCTCGCGTACCTCGATCAGACCGTTCCTAACTGGTCACTGCTGACGCTGCGGAAGGACGAGGCCGCCTCATCCGGTTGAAGCTGGGTGCCACAGACGTCCCGACCGTTGCCGTGCTCACACGCTACTGGGCGAAAGGGTATGAGCGGCTCGCGGACTTGATGAACGACGACGACGTCGTGCTGATACAGGTGGGGCGTGAGGTCAGGTCAAGCCGGCCGATACGCGGCGGCGTGCGCGGCTACTCCCGTCGCGAGGTCGCCCAGATGGTGCAGCAAGCATTTCATACGACGCCGGACGGATCGTACGTGTGCCTGGCTCACCGAGGATCGGGCCACCGAGGGCGTGGGTTTTTGCGGGGCATACGCGTTGGCAAGAGTTGAGCCCCCTACACGTTGAACAGGATGTTGATGATGTCCCCATCCTGGACGATGTACTGCTTGCCTTCCGTCCGCAGCAGGCCCCGCTTGCGCGCCTCCGCCTCCGTGCCGCAGGCGATAAGGTCGTCGAACTTGATCACTTCGGCGCGGATGAAGCCGCGTTGCAGGTCGCTGTGGATCTTGCCGGCCGCGACGGGCGCCGTGGAGCCGGCCTCGACCGTCCACGCCCGGCACTCGTCCGGCCCGGCCGTGAGGAAGCTGATGAGCCCGAGCAGGCTGTAGCCCATCCGGATCGCTCCCGCCATCCCGCTTTCGGTCACCCCGGCCGAGGCGCGGAACTCGGCCGCGTCCTCCTCGCTCAGTTCGTTCAGGTCCATTTCGAACTTGCCGCAAAACACCGAGATGTCCCGCGCGGCACTCTTGTAGCGTGAACGGTACTCCCCTTCGAGATCCGCCCGCCGGCCGAGGTCGCCGTCCCCAACGTTCACGATCAGCAACAGCGGCAACGATGTCAGGAACTGCGAGCCTTCGAGCAGCTTCCATTCTTCGGCCGTAATCCCCTGTTCGCGGATCGGCTTCTCCGACTCGAGTTCGGCCTTCATGCGCACGAACAGGTCACGCGTGCGCTGCGGCACTTCGCGCTCTCCGGCTTTCATCGACCTGATCTCCGTGTCGAGCCGCGCGATCCGGCGTTCGATGATGGCCAGGTCGGCGAACGCCAGTTCCAGGTCCATCGTCGCGATATCGCGGTGTGGGTCGATGCTCACGTCCGGGTGCGGCACCGTCTCGTCCGCGAAGGCGCGCACGACGTGGATGAGCGCGTCGTTGCGTGCGAGGTCGTTGATGAACTTGCCCGCCGGCCCCTCGCCCTTCCCGAACGATTCCCCCGCGGCCGGGAAATCGACGTACTGGATGGTCGCGTAGGTCGTCTTCTTCGGCTTGTAGAGCTTCGCCAGCCGGTCCACGCGGTCGTCCGGTACGTTGACGACGCCGATGTTGGGCTGGTTCGAAGAGCTGTACGCCCCAACCTGCGCCGTGCCGCGCGTAACCGCGTTGAACACGGTCGTCTTGCCCGACCGCGCGAGTCCGATGATGCCAAGCTTCATGGGGACAGGGTCGAAGGGGTGGGGGCAAGGGTCAAAGGGTGCTCTTCGTGCAAGAATCTGACGCCCACCCGGGTGCGCCTCCACGGTCGCGGTTCGTGAGCGGTGGGCGCTAAGCTGGGATGACCATGCGCAACCCGTTTTCCAACTCTGGTGGGCCGAGATTCGCGGCCGATTGGCTCATCGTGGGGCTCGGCAACCCCGGCGAGGAGCACGCCCGCAACCGCCACAACGTCGGCTTCTGGGTGATCAATGACCTCGCCCGCCGCGCCGGGACCCAGCTCAAGGCGACTGGCCAGACGATGGCCATCGGCACGGGCACGATCGCCGGGGTGAAGGTTGCGCTCGTCAAGCCGCGGACGTTCATGAACCTCAGTGGTAAGGCGCTCGCCCAGGCGAAGCAGTGGACCGGCTGCGACGCCCCCAACACGATCATCGTCTACGACGACCTCGACCTCGCGGCCGGCGCCCTGCGCCTCCGTGCTGGAGGCGGCAGCGGTGGCCACAACGGCCTCAAGAGCATCAACAACGCCATCGGCCCGGACTACATCCGCATCCGCATCGGCATTGGCCGTCCGACGCTGAACGGCGAGCCGACCTGGGAACCGGAAACCGTCGCCGGATGGGTGCTCGGTAACCCCACAGGCGCCGATCGTACACTGCTCGAAGAACGTGCCAAACTCGCGGCCGACGCGGTCGAAACCGTCATCCTGGAGGGCGTCGAGGCGGCCGGGACTAAATTCAACCGCAAGTAGGCCCGACCAAGCGAGGGCGGCGGGCGCGCGCTTACCGCCGGGAACGCCGCACCGGGCGGCGAGGTTTGTCAGCTTCGTGTGGCCGCGAGAGCAGCACGATCGCGGCGAAGAGCACGCCCGTCGCTCCCAGCGCACAGATGATCAGCGTAGGCGAGAACCCTTCCATGCCCACGTCGTACCACCTCCCGGTGTACAGGACGTGGACATCCGGTGAATGGTTCCGGCCCTCATCCCCCAACCCCTTCCCCCGGCTTCGCGGCGGAACGGGAGCTATGTCTCCGCGGCGGCGCGCCGAAGGGCGCCGTTAACGTCACCGCGCCGAACGGAGCCGTGAAGCGTTCGACGTCGAGCAACGCGGCGACGATGCCCGGCGGGAAGATCGCCGCCGCGTCGCCACCGGGGAGCTGCGTGCGGTGGGCCGCGATCGCCGCCAGCTTCGTATCCCGCACCGCCGTAACCGCTACTTCGTAGTCCCACGCATCCGAGCCGATCTCTTCCGCCGCCGGGGAGGGCGCCTCGCCCATCATCGCAATGCACTTTTCGTATTGCGGCAAGAATAACCCCGGCGGGAACACCGGCCAGAGCAGGACCGGGGGCCGCGATCCGCCCATGACCGCCTCGGTCACCCAGCGGTTGAGTTCGACGTGGTCCGGGTGCCCGTACGCGCCGTCCGGCCCAAGCGTGAGCACCACATCCGGCGCGAGCGTCTGAAGCAACGCCGCGAGGCGCCTCGCCTCGCCCGTATGCCGCCGCAAGCCTCCATCCGGCAGACCCCAGAATACCGGCGGTTCGGCGCCCAGGAAGCGGCAGGAAGCGGCCAACTCAGCTTCTCGTGTCTTCGCCAGCGCAAGTGCACCGGGCGGCCCGCCATCGTGCCGTTTTCCCCGCTCTCCGGAGGTCGCGCACTGCACCAGGCACCGCCAGCCCGCCGCCGCGGCCAGCGCCATCGTCCCCCCGAAGCTGTACGACTCATCATCCGGGTGCGGGATCACGGCCAGCAGCGTTCGCACCGCTCCTTCCTACCCGCCGCGACGGGAACGGGCAACAGACCCAGGGGCTTTTTGACGGGCGCGGGTCAACCCCGGCGTTAGACCGCCAGCGCGGCGTAATGGCCGGTGTGGATGGCCATCTCCAGCCAGCGGGGAGCCAGGGCATCCCCAACAACCGCCACCTGCCCCTCGTAGCCGGCGATAGCGTCCGCCAGTTCCGTGTTCGGCACGTTCCCGGAGAAGAGGACGACCATGTCCGCCGCGACGCGCTCCTCCTGGTTTGAATCGAGATTGCGCAGCAGGACATCGGTCCCCGTGACATCGACGAGTTGTGCACGCGGAACGAGCCGGAAGCCGCTGGCGTGCCCCGTGAGCCTGCGTAGCGCGGGCTCCTGCATGAGCGCGCCCGCCACGAGTGTCCCCAGCGTAAAGTGGCGCGTGACGAAGACAACGCTCAGGCCCGCCTCAAGGAGCTTCTCCGCCACCCCGATCGCCGGG
>JANXYE010000501.1 GCA_025350285.1 Chloroflexota bacterium | reverse complement strand
TGCACCAGCCCGACTTCGGCTATCTCACCGACCGCATGCGCCATGAAGACGGCGCGGCGATGCCGATCGGGCGCGAGCTGATCCAGCCGCGCGCGGAGGGCGAGATCGCGTTCGTCTTGAAGCGCGATTTGATCGGGCCCGGCATCGGCAAGCTCATGGTCGTCGTTGGGATAGCCATCATCCCCGGTGTCGGCCGCATCATGCGCGGCATCGTCTTGTCCGAAAAACAGGGGCTCTATGTCGAAGCGGCACGCGCCACGGGCGCTACTTCTGGACGTATCATGTTCCGCCACATCCTGCCCAACATCGCCGCCGCGGTCATCGTCATCGGGACGTCGCTTCTCGGTGCGGCTATCCTCGTCGAGGCCGCTCTGAGTTTCCTGGGCCTCGGTACGCCGCCGCCAACGCCGTCCTGGGGCGCCGACCTCAGCGGCAACGCCCGGCGCTACTTCACGCACGCTCCCTGGATGGCCATTTTCCCGGGCCTCGCGCTAAGCCTCGTTGTACTCGGCTTCAACTTGCTCGGGGACGCCCTCCGCGATGTCCTCGATCCGCGCCTCCGCAACCGTTAGCGTGCCGTCTCCTCAGTACCGCCAATGGTGCCGGCGTGTAATCAGGGCGGTGTGCCGCGTCGTAGGTCTGATCGTGACCAGCACGCGCCCGCAAGGAACTCACTCCCCGGCAAACATCGTGCCGTTCAGGGGTCGCGAGCCCGTCGATATCGGCGTCATTCGTCGTGCCCGGACCGCGCGCCTGGCTGCCAATCTCGGGGTACCGCGCGCACTGCCAGGAGTGCGTCGCCGGCCGGTTCTGCTATTCGCGGGACGAAGGGACGCTCAGACCGTGGGCGGCTGCCCCAAGCCTTCCCGGACAACTCCGCGGGAGAGGGGAGATGACCCGACGATCAGGTTGCCACGGGGCGGAAGTTGACCAGCGTGACCTCTGGCGTGACATCGCTATACGTGGCGACCACTGGCATGCCGATTTTCACGGCGTCGAGGTCACAATCCACAAGGTTCGCCGTCATGTGCGGGCCTTCTTCGAGTTCGATGATGGCGATGGCGTAGGGGCAGTCGTCGCCCCATTGGGGCGCCGTGGGGCGGCGAGCGAGCGTGTACGAGTAGACCGTGCCCCGGCCGCTGGCTTCCACCCACTCGAGTTCATCATCCGTGGCGAAGGGTGAGACGCCGCGCGGGTAGAAGAGGTACTTGCCCGTCTTCCGCGAACGCTGGAGGAGCAGGCGATGCTCTCGGGCGGCATCCCAGAACGGTCGCGAGGCCGTCATCGGTTCCGGGAGCGGCTTCTTGTACGGGCGCGCCGCGGTCGGTGGGGCTGGCGTTTCGTCGCTCATGAGTTCCTCCCGAGGATGAGCGAGGCCTGGTCGCTCATGATCCCGCCATTGCCGTTGACGAAGGCGAACTCACACTTCTTCACCTGTCGCCCACGGGCGCGGCCCATCACCTGGCGGGCCGCCTCCGTGACGTGCGACATCCCGCCCGCCGCGCCCGCCTGCCCGAACGAGAGCTGGCCGCCGTGCGGGTTGAGCGGAAAGTCGCCATCGAACTGGAGGTTGTGCTCGTCGATGAAGGCGCCGCCGCGGCCCTTCTTCGCGAACCCGGCATCTTCGATGGTGAGCAGCACGGTGATGGTGTAGCAGTCGTAGATGCTCGCCACGTCGATGTCGCGGCGCCGGATGCCGGCCATCGCGAACGCCTGGTCCGCGCTGCCCTTGATGGCGGTGGTCGTGAGGCTGGGCGCGAAGGTGATGCTGCGATGGGTGGTGTGGCCGCCAGCCCCGAGGACGTAGGCGGCGGGCTTCTTCAGTTTCTTCGCCTTGCGAGCGCTGGTGACGACGACCGCGGCGGCCCCGGCCACGGGCATCACGATCTCCAGCAGGTGGAGCGGATCGACGATGACCGGCGAGTTGAGCACGTCCTCAATCGTGATCGGCTGGCCGAAGAAGAGCGCATCCGGGTTGTGGCAGGCGTTGTAGCGCTGGGCGACCGCGATCTTTGCGAGCGTCTCGGGCTTCACGCCGTATTCGTACATGTAGCGGTTGGCGATCATCGCGTAGCCGTAGTTCGCACCGATCGCGCCGTAGGGCGCGTCGAACTCCGTCACGGGCGTGCGATCAACGCGGCGGCCGGAGAAGCCTGCCGAGGCTGAGCGCTTCGGGCCTTCGGTGGTGCGGCGCTCGCGGCGCGTGGCCGTCGTGCAGACCACGGTTTCGCAGAGACCGGCGCTGATGGCTGCCGCCGCCCGGACGACCATCCCCGCCCCGGAGGCGCCGCCAAGGTCGACGATCTCGGCGAACTTCACATCGAGTCCCAGGTATTCGACGATCGTCGCCGGCGCTTCGAACGGCGCCTCGGCGAAGCCCTCGACGCAGATGCCGTCGATCTCGCCCAGTTCGAAGCCCGCATCGGCGATGGCATCGCGGGCGACTTCTGCGAGCATCCCGAGAGTGGTCGCCCCCTCGGTGTAGCGCATGGGCTTGAACTCGGCGATGCCGACGATGGCGGACTTGCCTCGAAGGGACATGGCGTACCCCGGATGGTGATGGGCCAACAGAGTAGCCGGTGCGAGGCCGCGCGTCGCGCAAGCTCAGCCGCGGCCTTCCACCCAGCGCCAGGTGGCGGCGTCAGCGGGGTGGAGATCCACCGAGGAGACGGGGTAAAACGTGTTCGCGACGTCGATGAGGCAATGAAAGGCGAGCTCATCGCCGGCGGGCGTGCGGTAGCGAAGGGTAGTCGCGATGCGCGGGGGCTGCTCAGCCGTTTCGCGGGCGTCCCAGATGCGCTCCATGGCCGAAAGCGCGTCTGCGTTGTGACGCCGGAGATGGTGGACAACCCGCCCAAACGGCAAGCGCGAACCGCCTTCGGTGCGGCCCTGCACGAGCGCGACAATAGCGCCGGGCACGATGTCATCCATCACCTCGTCCCAGTTCAAGCAGCCCGCCCGGAAGCCATCGCTCAGGAGCAATTGCAGCAAATGCGGGCCTTCGTGGCCCTGGACCGTTTCGAGGGTCGTCCAGTCGATGAGCCGCCGCATGGGGCCATTGCCGGCGAGCACCTCGCAGCGGGGCCCGAGGATGAGGGCGGGCCAGGGGAGGTCGTCCACCGTGGCGAGGCTGCGCTGATACGAATCCGGGGCCATCGCGGGCTTCCACGCCATCTGCCCAAGGGCGGGCGGCTCGCCGAGGAGGAAGCGGGCGAAATCGGATGGCTCGCCCGCGTAGGCAAGGGCGTTCAGACATTGGTTGAGTTCGGAGGCCGGGAGGCTCAAGGCCCGCCCGAGGCGCAGGAGCGTTTCGCGTGGCGGCCGGCGGCGGCCCGTTTCGTACGCGTAGATCGTCGCCGCCGGAATACGCGTCCGCTCTTGGAGCTGCTTACGCGTGAGCGAGACGCCGCTACGCGCCCGCCGTAGCGTCTCTGGCCAGGGAAGGAGGGGCGGCGCCGTGTCGCGCGGCGGGGTCGGTGGTTGCCCGGAGAGCCACTCCCAGGTCTGACCGTTCGAGGGGTGCCAGTCCATGACGAAGATGCCATCAAAGACACTCCATTCGCGGAAGGCGCAGGCGAAAGCGAGGCGCTCGCCGGAGGAGACCGTCCACTCGACACGGTGGAGGTTGCGTTCGCCATCCAGCCACGGCTGGGCGGAGGCGAAGAGTGCCCCTATCTCCATCATCACCTGGGGGTATTCGGCGGCGATTCGGCCGACGAGCGCCATCATCCAGGCCGTCGTGAGCGCCTCCGGATTGGTGTGGCCGTCCATTTTGAGCGAGGAGATGAGGCGGCCGATGAGTTCCGGCCAGTTCGTGAGGCGCTCCTTAAACCACGGCGTGGCGGCCATCCAGAGCAGGTTGCGGTCTTCGGGGTTGGGGAGCCGGCTGCCGAGCTCAGTCTCGGCGACGGCGTTGGAGGCGGCATTCCAGGCGATGATCTCGCGGCGTTCGTTGATAGCCATGCACGGCCAGGGGTAGGACTGGACCCAGCCGGCGGTGGTCGTAAGCGGCTTGCGGTGCTCCTCCATGCGCTTCAGCAGGCCACGGTGTTCGGGGCCCTGCCCGGCTGAGGCGAGGAAGCTATCGAGCGGCGCCGTCCCCAGCCCGAGCACGGAGCCAAGACGGCGGATGACGGCCGGATCGCGCGGCCAGCGGCGGCCGGTCTCCCAGCTCACGAGTGTCGCCTTGGGGATGCTGGCGGCGGCGGCGAGGCTCTGCTGCGTCAGGCCCGCCGCAATCCGGGCCGCTCGGACCCGCTGGCCGAAGCTGGTGTCGTTCCTCTCCACCAGGGGATTGTGTTTTGCATGTTGTACAGCCGTCAATAGGACAGTTGTACAAGTGTCATGGTCCCGTGAGAACGATTGGCCCCGACACCCGCGGGCAAAACGGAGGGGGCCCGGGGAGCGCGAATCGAAAGGCCAGCGTAGGCTCGTCGGCGAAGGAGGCTCGATCGCATGCTCCAGACAGCTCTGACTCGCCGGCTCGGGATCGACCACCCTATCGTGCAGGCCGGGATGGGTGCGGAAGCTGGCGCGGCCCTCGCCTCCGCCGTCTCCGAAGCCGGTGGCCTCGGCACCCTCGGGACAATTGGTACGCCGCCAGCCCTGGTCGCATCGGCCATGGCGCGCGTCCGCGACCTCACCGCCCGGCCGTTCGCGATCAACCTCGTGACGTTCGAAGGCGCGCCTCTGCGGGATGAACTGCTCGATCTTGGCATCGCCGAGCGGGCCACCATCGTCACCCTCTCGTTCGGCGACAGCGTCCCCGCCATCCTCCGCTTCAGGGCGGCCGGCGCTTTCGTCATCGTCCAGGCGCAGGATGCGCAACAGGCCGAGGCCGCCCTCCACGCTGGGGCCGACGCGATTATCGCGCAGGGGAGCGAGGCGGGCGGCCATACCGGGCGGAGGGGCACCCTCAGCTTCGCCGCGCAGGTGCTCTCGCTCGCCGGGCAGACCCCGGTCCTCGTTGCGGGTGGCGTCGGCGATGGCAAGGGGCTCGCCGCCGCCCTGGCCATGGGGGCGGCTGGCGTTGTCATGGGAACGCGATTCAAGGCGAGCGAAGAGTTCGCTGGCAACCCGGCCCACAAAGCCGCCATCATCTCGAGCGATGGCGGCGATACCATCTCCGACCTCTCGAACGACGGCGCCTACCCTTTCCGCTGGCCCGAGAACGTGCGCGGACGTGTGGTCGCCACGCCCTTCGGCAGGCACTGGGCGGGACGCGTGGAGGAACTCCGCGCACGCGCCGAAAGCTATGACAGCCCGCGTGGCATCTTCAGCGACGCGACGCTCGACCCTCCGCTCGACCTGAACTGGGCCGGGGAGTCGTCAGGCCTCGTCGAAGAAGTGCTCCCGGCCGCCGAGATCGTGCGGCGCACCGTCGCCGAAGCGGAGCGGCTCCTGCGGAAGGTCTCCGCCGTCCTGGGCTGATTCCCGACAGAGCTCGTCCAGTCCGTCGCACGCGACGAGTGGCCGGAAGAACGGGCGAACAGCCCCACCTTCACGGTACAACCAATCGCGCACGCCGCGGCGCGAACCCGTATCGTGGGAGCCGTGGCAGCTATTGAAGAGCGCATTTCGGCCTGGCTAACGGCGGGCGTTGTCGATGAGCCGACGGCCGCCCGCATCCGGGCCTTCGAGGCGGGGCGGGGGCCTCGGAGCGACGAGAGCGCGCGGATCAGCGTGCTGGAAGCAATGGTCTACCTCGGGCTGGCGGTCGGTGGCGTGGGCGTTGCCGTACTCACGACGATGGCCTGGCCGGACCTCGCCTGGCCAATTCGCACCGCTGTCTTCGCTGCACCAGCGGCGGTGGCATTCGGGGCCGGCCAATTCTTCCAGAGGTCCGGCCCAGCGGCCTTCGGGCGGGCCGGATCGGTAGCCTGGCTAGCTTGCGTCCCGCTTTTGGCGGCCGCCGCGGCGACCCTCGCGGCCGGGGCCGGGGCCAAAGGCGAGGACGCCGCCCTGATCGCGGTCGTCGTGGGCCTCGTCGTCGCCGTCGCCCTGTGGCGGCATAGCGGCGGCTCGGCGCAGGTCGTGGGCGTTGCGGCGGCGGTGATCGGCGCACTCGTCGCCATCGCCGCGAGGCCGTCGGTCGATAGCCCGCTGCTGGCTGGATTCGGCATTTCGCTCGCGGCGATTGGAGGCGCATTGATCGCCGAACTCGGCCTCGCCGGCCCCAGGCCAGCGGTTCGCGTCTGTGTCGCGATCGCGATCACCGCGGCGTGCTTCCTGGTCACGATGCAGGAGGGCATTGTGGAGGTGTGGGCTCCCGCTGTTGCCATCGGGCTCATCGTGCTCGCGGTCGCGGTGAACAGCCTCGCCTACATCGTCGCCGGGGTAGCGACCCTCTTCCTCAGCCTTATCGCGAGCGTCGCCATTCACGTCCAGGATCCGGCGATCGTCGCGGTCGCGCTTATCGTCTTTGGCCTCGGCCTCGTCGTGACCGTCGTCCTCCTCATCAAGGCGCGGCCCTGGGCCGACCGCGTAGGCGTACGACCGGCGCTCAGGTAACTACCAGCGCTGGCCTCGTGGCGCGGTCTTGTCGGAGGCCGACTTTGTCATATGGGCGGCAGACGCGCCCGCACGCCAGGGCCAGCTTTCGCCGTCTGGCTTGAACTCGCCAGCCCGCGCCATAGTGATGGCGGAGGCGATTTCAAGGGCGCGACGGGCGCCTTCGGCGTCGTGGACGCGGAAGATACGGGCGCCCTGAGCGTAGGCGAGGGCGCTGGCGACGTGGGTCTCAAGGTCTCTGGCCGGTGGCGCCTGGCCAGTCACGCTCCCGATGAAGTTCTTGCGCGAATGGGCGAGGAGGATAGGGAGGCCGAGCGACTGGAACTCGCCAAGCCGGCGCAGGACCTGCAGGTCCTCGTCGTGGCTCTTTCCGAACGCGATCCCGGGGTCGATGGCGATCTGGCCATCAGTGAGCCCGGCGGCACGAAGTTGGGCGACGCGTTCGAACATCCAGGCCAGCGATTCTTCGACCACATCGGCGTACACGGGGGGCGAATCAGGGCGGCGCTTTGGGACGCTGTGACTGTAGGTGAGGACGTATCCCGCCCGGAACTTCGCGGCCTGCTCGGCGGCGCGCGTACCCAGCGTGAGGCCGCTGATGTCGTTCACGATCGCGGCGCCAGCTTCAAGGGCCGCCTGCGCGACGAGCGGCTTGTAGGTGTCTATCGAGACGATGTGGCCCTCGCGAGACATGGCCTGGACGGCCGGGGCCACGAGCCGCGCCTCGACTTCGGCCTCCATCGCCGGGCGGTCGGCGCGGGCTGTTTCGCCGCCGATGTCGATGATCGTGGCCCCGGCGCGCCGCAGTTCGGAAGCACGGCCGAGCGCTTCGCTGACACTGGCGCCGACGCCGTCTCCGGAGAACGAGTCCTCCGTGAGATTCACGATGCCCATTATCTGTGGCCGGTTGAGCGCGAGGCGATGTTTGCGCACGATCCAGTGGGACGCGGGGTGCAGCGCCCGCCGCAGCGGTTCGGCGGCGAGCGAATTGGTCCCCGCCAGCGCCGCCGCGACGATGTCGAGGAGCTTCCGCGAGCCCGACAGCCGCACCGTTCTTCTCTCCCGCGTCACGCTGACCCCGGCTGCTCTGGCGGCGGCCAAAACCTCGCGCTGATCAACGTTCACGAGCACAACGAACGGGAAATCGCCCAGCGCCGCTAACTGGGAAGGGAGCGCGGGGATGAGATGCACGGGCGGAGGAGTCACGGGCGCTTGACCGTGGCCATGGCATCGACCATGCGGCGCGCCTGCCAGAGGTGTTCGAGGTCGTGCTGGTAGAGTTCGCGCACGATCTCCATGATTGTGCGGCGGTCCCGGTAGGGGTGGATGCCAGCGCGTTCCCACTCGCGTTCGCCCAGGTCCCAGAGCGCGTACGAGGTCTGGCGGCGGTAGTAGTGGAACTCGCTCAGGACTTCGTCCTCGTCTTCGTCCTGGTAGTCCTGAAGGAGAGGGATGTCGTCGATGTCCACGTGGCAGATCTCGGGCTCCCCGCGCTTGCTGGCGATGGTCGCGATCTGTTCGTAGGCGCCGAGTTCGACGTCGCGCATGTGACAGATGATGCCGAGCAGGGTCCAGTCCTCATCCCGCCCTGTGCCGGGGACGAGGAGCGCGCGCCGGCGGAGGCCCTCCAGCAGATGACGCAGCTCGCCCGACGCTTCGCCCAGGGCCTTGAGGAGGAACGAGGGGTCGCTACCGGCCTGCCGTACGAACTGCACCGGCCGATTCTAGCAGGGGCGAGGTATGGCTGAAGAGTTGGCCGCCAAGGGGCCAAGAGGCCAAGGTTCCACGAGGGTGGCCCAAGCCTTCTCCATCCGAAGTTTCGACTTGGCCTCTTAGCCCCTTGGCGGCTACGTGATCGTCAGCGCGACACCTTCGCGGCATTTCGGGCAGTCGGCCGGGTCGTAGGACGCGATATCGAGGGACATGCAGCCGAAGAAGGGCACGCCAAAATCGACCTTGCCGCTGGTGCGGTCTACGAGTACACCGACGCCCGCTACGCTGGCGCCGGTAGCGCGGACGGCGTCGATCACCTCGCGGATGCTGCCGCCGGTGGTGAGCACGTCATCGACGACGAGAACGTGGTCGCCGGGGCCGACCTGGAAACCGCGCTTGAACTCGCGACCGGGCCCCTTCTCCTTGCGTTCCGCGATGACGCTGGCGAGGCCAAGGTGGCGAGCCGTCTCGTAGCTGAGGATGATCCCGCCCGTGGTTGGCCCCGCCACGAGGTTCGCCTGTCCGCGAAAGTGACCCGCAACCATGCCGCACATCTCCCCCGTGATGTCCGGCCATTGGAGGATGCGGAACTTTTCGATGTAGGTATCGCCGTGGCGGCCGCTGGCGAACTGGAAGTGCCCGTGGAGAATGGCGCCACGTTCGGCGAGGAGGTGTTCGACGTTCGAATCCATAGTGGGCAGTACAACGCATCGTCCGCGCGGGCGCAAAACCCGTCCGACCGTCCCGGAGCTCAGTTGCCGCCCTTGACGGTCGCCGCCGGCTTCGACCCGATGGCCGCGGCGATCGGCTCGTTGGTGATGCGCGGCGACTCGTTCGGCGCCAGCCCAAACTGCTCCCTGGGCCAGTAGCTGAGCATGGTCTTGCCGATGATCAGGTCCTTCGGTACGAGGCCAACGGAGGAACTCCGGCTATCGAGGCTGTTGTCCCGATTGTCGCCCATCACGAAGTACTCACCCGCGGGGATGGTCACCTTCGGTTTGTTGTCGTGCCAGGCCGTCTTGATGTATGGCTCATCGAGGCGGAAGCCGTTGATATAGACCTGTCCGTTGACGATCTCGAGCGTATCGCCGGGGAGGCCGATCACCCGCTTGATGAGGTCCGTGTCCGGCTTTCGCGGATCCTGGAGGACGATGATGTCTCCGCGATCGGGGCCGTGGAAGACGTATCGCTTAGGCGTGGACCCGGCGTCCAGGAAGGGGAGGAAGTTGCTAAGCTTGTCGATGTTGACTTCGGCGTAGATCAGCTTGTTGACGATGAGAAACTGGCCGTTGTGGAGCGTGGGGCTCATCGAACTGCCATCGACCTTGAAGTTTTGGAAGCTGGCGCGGACCGCGAGGAAGACAAGTAGCGCGAGCAGCCCGGTCTCGACCAGTTCCCGGATGAGGGTCTTGGTACGCGCGCCCTTCTGCGCCTGGGGGGCGGCTTCACCGTAGCCAGCCATCGAAAGGACGGCTTCGTCCGGCACGTTCGGGTCATCCCAGGAGTAGGTGGGTGGTTGCTCGTCCTGGAGAGCGGCCACCTCCGGCGGTAGTTCGGCCAGCGGGACGGCGGCGCTCCCGGCCCACGACGGGAACGCGCCCGCTGCAAACGGCGAAATCGGCGCCACGCTGACTTCGTCCACGAGATCCGCGCCGTCCGGGCCAAGCAGTGGCTCGAAAGCTTCCGGCGGCGGCGGTCCGGGGCGGAAGGCCGGCGTTAACGCCGGCCGCGGCTCGGCCGCTTCCGAGCGAGCGTGCTCTTCGAACGCGCGGATGACGATGTCATCGTCTTCGAACGCGCGAAGCGGGTTGCCCGGGGGCTGCGGCTGCGGGTTGTTAGGTTCGTTCATCGTATCGACGCCGGCGGGGTGACGTTCACCTACCCTAGCGAACCGGTACGCCTTGCGTCACCTTCGCTGGTAAACCGGAACGGCGTCTCCTCCTCTTCTCGGGCGGCGATGAAGGCCGCCCAGGGGTCGTCTTCGCCGGATTCGGCCGCTGGGACGAGGCTCAGAGCAGGCCTTGCTGTGGCCGTTTCCCCGAGATAGCCATCAACGGCGGCGCCGCCAGGTCCGAACCCCGCTTCAGATTCATTCTGCGGCTCGTCCGTTGCGGCCGCGAATAGAGGCGTCGGCGTTGTTTCCCCGCCCGTTACATCGGATCTGCCGAGTCCCGACTGGTGAGCGTCTGCGTTTCCCGGGGGTCCAACCAGGTCCCCTGGCAGTTCGAACCAGCCATCGTCCCAATCGCGGCGCAACGCGGGCACCGGGGCCTCGGCCGCCGCGAGCGTTTCCGAGGGCTCGAGCGTGAGGACGGGAGGCGGCGTCCATTCGGGCAAGACGGGCGCGGCGTCTTCGACTGGGGCCCAGTCGTCCGGCCGCGGCGCGGGTTCCAGCGGTGCGGGCGGATGGGACGCGGTTGAGGGAGCCGTCCAGGCGGATGGCCCGCCCATCGCCCATTCCGGGCCGGTTGCCGGAACCTCGCCCTTCGAACCCTTGCCGAACAGCCGGCCCAACAGCCCGCCCTTCTTTTTCGTACCATCCTGGGAGGCGGCGGGCGCGAGTTCGGCCCAGGACGACCCCCCCCATTGTTCGCCTTCACTAACGTCCCCCGGGGAGGGTGCGGTGATGCGGGCGAGGTCCGGGCCAGGCTCCCATGCTTCTTCCGGTACGGGCGCGCGCCAGGCGGCGGCGACATCTTCAGCGGGCTGGGCTTGCGCCGTGCTGGCGGCCGCCGGCTGCCCTTCCAGCCAGATGTGACCAGCGAGGCTCGCGACCGAAATACCGGCGCCGCTTTCGGCTTCGAACGTCACGCCAGGGGCGTCGTCCGGGTCGTTTTCCCATTCGAATGGCTGAAGGAGTTCGGCGGGCAGCAGAGTTATGTCGCGAGCACGCGCCTCCTCCTCTTTTTCGTGCACGAGCCAACCACGCATGGCGTCGATGAGGTCGCCACCAACGGCCTGCCCCGCGAACACCTGATCCCAGCGGGAGGTGGGCTCGCCGGAGTCGGTGCTGGTTGTCGCCTCGGGCGCGGTCTCCTCCTCAAG
>JANXYE010000479.1 GCA_025350285.1 Chloroflexota bacterium | reverse complement strand
CCGAGCCAGCGTCCGCCCCGGCGCATCCATTCCGTCACGAACTCGGCCTGGCCGCTGTTGAGGACCGGGCCAGCCGTGTAGGTGACGAGGAACTGGGAGAGCGGCAGCCACTTCTCCACGTCTTCGAAGTCGTTAGCGACGCTCGCGACGGCCGCCTTCTCCTGCAAAAGCTGGAGGATACGGAGGCGGGCATAGTCGTGGTCGTGGCCGGCGGGGGCGCCAGGCGGGAAGCCCCCGGCGACGAGGTGGACGCGAACGGGCCGGTCTGTCATTGCGAGCGGGAGCTTACGCTAGCGGGCGGGCGAAGCCAAGGGTGACGGACCAGGCGGGGTAGCCGTCAGATTTTTGCGTGGGCTCAAGCATGGCGCGGAGACAACGAACCGGGCAGGGGAACCCCGTTCGACCCCATCTCGGCCGCCGGGAAGCGGGCTCTCCCAAAGACCGCTCCGTATCCGTCGCGGCTAGGATCGCCGCATAGGTGCCTCTTGGTTCGCGATGCCAATCCTGGCCGCGAGTGCCCGCGGCTATGGCCTCCCGTGACAATGAGCGTCCTCACAGCGTCTTAAAGAACAAGACGGTGTCGCAGGGCGTACCGTCGGGATTGAGGGCGAAGCCGGGGATGACACCCGCCTCGCTCCAGCCGAGGCGCCGGTAGAGGCGTTCAGCGTCGGCGCTGGCCGTATCGAGCGTAAGGAGGCTGAAGCCCTCGGCGGCGGCCCGAGTGGTCACGCCGGTCATCAGCGCTTCGCCCAGGCCGAGGCGGCGCGCGCGGCGATGAACCAGCAGCTTGGCGACCTCCGCCCGGTGGGGCTGGTTCGGCGCCCAGGCGGGCTCAAGGTGCACCGTGCCGATGATGCCCCCAGCATCCCTGGCGACGAGCGCGGCGGAGCGCGCCAACCGGGAGGCCAGCTTGCGTGCCCAGAAGTCGCGGGCCTCGGCAACAGTCAGGCCGGCCATGAAGCTGACGGAGGCTCCGCTTTCGACTGCGTCACACAGGAGCCGGGCAAGGCCGTCGAGGTCGGCGGGAAGCGGCTCCGGTGGCAGGTCATCGATCCGAATCGCGTGTGCGGTGAGGGCGTTCGCCATCGCCAGATTCTACAGCCGCGCGCCTTCGAGCATGTCCTGGGCACCGTCGCCGCGGTCCGCTAACGCTCTTCGACCGTCACGCCGACGACCGCTCCGTTCGCGCCGTCGTGGTGGCCATCGTGGACGCCAGACGAGTGTTCCTCCAGGTGGTGCACAAGGTCGTGCAGTTCGGCCACTCGCTGGTCGAGCTGGTTCAGGCGGTCCCACTCCGGGTCCGGCAGGCGCATGATGGCGCCGTTCGATTCGTCCCGATAGGCGACGATGTGGCCGGGCACGCCGACAATCGTCGCTCGCGGCGGGACGTTCGTGACAACGACGGAACCGGCGCCAACCTGGGCGCCTTCGCCCACCTCGATTGCGCCAATCACCTTCGCGCCCGCGCCGACGACCACGTTGTTGCGGATCGTCGGGTGGCGCTTCACCCGCTGAGTGCTCGTGCCCCCGAGGGTCACGCCCTGGTAGAGCATGACGTCATCGCCGATCTCCGCCGTCTCGCCGATCACGACGCCCATGCCGTGGTCGATAAAGAAGCGCCGTCCGATGGTTGCCCCGGGGTGGATTTCGATACCGGTCACGAAGCGCGCGATGTGCATGATGCCGCGCGGGAGGAGCGGCACGTCTCGGCGGTAGAGCGCGTTCGCCACGCGGTGCGCGAGGCGGGCGTGGAAGCCAGGGTAGAAGAGCGCGACCTCAAGCGGCGAGCGGGCGGCCGGATCACGGGCCATCGTGGCGCGGATGTCTTCGCGGACTTCGTAAAAGAGGCGCATCGGGATCGAGCGTACAGGTCGCCGGGCCGCCTGTCTGCTATCAAAGGTTGCCTACCGCGTGCCCCGCCAGGTATAGCCGCGGCGCCCGGCGTACGACGCGATCCACGCGAGCAACTCGGCTTCGGGTTCGCCGCGGGCCGCGCGGATCACGGCGCCATCGACCATGCGGTCTGCCGTGAGCGCGTCGAGCCGCCCGGAACGCTTCGCGGCGGCAATGTCCCGAAACATCGCGCGCAGGCCTTCGTAGCCGGGCCCGAAGTCATCGGTCGGCGCCGCCCGCCATTCACGCAGAATCGTCTTGCAGATCGGCGCGGTTGGCTCGTCCATCAGTGCGCCCGGAGGAAGCGAATGACCGACTCGGCGATGGCGGCCGGCTGCTCGCGCAGCTCGATGAGCGTCGCCAGATCCGCGGCCCAGTCGTGCAGGGTCGTGGCTGGCGGCACCACAAGCGTCTTCGCGACGCCCCGTGGCTGCACGGCGAGCGCGTGAAAGCCGGCCAGCGCGAGCGCCTCGCCAAGCTGGTCAAAGTCGCCGGCCCCCCGCCCGAGC
>JANXYE010000415.1 GCA_025350285.1 Chloroflexota bacterium | reverse complement strand
GGTCGAAGTCACCGGCGACTGCGGATGCATGGAGGTAGACCGGCGGTTTGCGGAGGTCCCTGGCGCGCTCGGCGGAGGTCACAATCAGGCAGACCGCGCCGTCGTTGATCAGGCAGTAGTCGAGCAGTCGCAGGGGTTCGGCGATGAAGCGGGAGTTGAGGTAGTCCTCCATCGTGATCGGCGCGCGCATCACGGCGTTGGGGTTCAAGGCGGCGTTGAGCCGGTTGTTGATCGCAATCTGTCCGAGCGCTTCGACCGGCGTGCCATAGAGGTACTGGTGCCGCCGGAACATGTGGGCCACGGAAGCGCCGGGCGAGGTCATGCCGTAGGCGGCGTCGCTGATGCCCGAATCGGAGCCAGCGCCGCCGCTTTCGCCGCCGTAACGGGCGCCGGCCGAGCGTCCATTGTTCCCATAGATGCAGGCCACGACGTTGGCCAGGCCGGCCTGGATGGCCATCGAGGCGTACTGGACGGTGAGGCTGGCCTGGCGGCCGCCCGCTTCGAGCACATTCACGAAGCGCGGGTAGCGGATGCCGAGGATCTGGCACATGCGGGCGTAGTCGGGGATGCGGCAGACGAGGACGCCGTCGATCTCGCTTTTTTGGAGCCCACTGTCGGCCAACGCGGCGACGAAGGCCTCGGCGCCAAGGGCGAACGCGCTGCGATCACGGTCGAGGTTACTGTAGAGCTGTGCGAAGGAGGTGTTGCCAACACCAACAATGGCGGTTGCGTCAGGCTTGCCGGTCAAGGTGCTGTCGCCTCCTGGTTACGGGTCCGCAGTGAAGATGATGCCGCTGCCGCGGAGCAAGGGCGAGCCATCGATCGCGCAGGCGGCCGCGCAGCCGGGGACCTGACGCGCCCCGGCCCGGCCTGAGACCTGGCGGGCGGCCTCGGCGAGGTGGCCCATACCGTGGAGGCGGCCCTCGCTCAGGCTGCCGCCGAAGGTGTTCAGGGGCAGCTCGCCTCCGAGGGAGATGCGCTCCTGCTGAATAAAAGCATGGGCCTCGCCGAGTCCGCAGAAGCCGGCCGCTTCGAGCCAGTAATAGACGGATGGGCTGAAGCCGTCGTAAAGCTGGGCGGCCTGCATATCCCGCGGGCCCAGGCCGGCGTCCTTCCAGAGCTGGCCCGCGAGCGTCCCGCCGCAGGCCATGTAGTCGTCGAGAATGTAGCTGATGAGCGCCGGGCGGCCGCTCGTGTTCTGGGCCATGGAGGCGATGTAGGCGGGCGGGTTTCGGAGGTCGCGCGCCCGTTCGGCGCTGGTCAGGACGAAGGCCGCGCAGCCTTCGATCGGGATGTCGCAGTCGAAGAGGGAGAGCGGCTCGGAGATGAAGCGCGCGTTGAGATAGTCCTCGACGCTCAGAGGCGTGTCCCGGAAGTAGGCGTTCTCGTTGAGGTTCGCGTTCCGGCGTTGGTTGACGGCGAGGGTGGCCATTTCCTCGCGTGTGGCCCCAAAGAGATGCATGTAGCGCTGGTAGGCCATCGCGTGCCACTGGTAGATAGCCGCCTGGCCATAGGGGAGCGAGAACTGGGCGTCGCCGGCGGCCTGGCGAGCGGCGACCCGGGTATAGGTGCCGGCCGGAGAGTGCATCGCGCGCCAAACGAGCACGTACGTCGCCATCCCGGAGATGATGGCGTTCGCGGCTTCGATGACGGCGCTCGCGATGAGGCCCTGGTCCACCTGCGCGTACCAGCGCACCTCCGGCGCGAGTGGGAAGTGCTTCAGAAAGTACTCGATGCTCACGAGATCGACGCCATCGCGGCGGCCGGCGCCGTAAAAGGGCGGGTCGGGGTAGGTCGCGATCCCGTCGATGGCGGTCGAATCGAGGCCCGCGTCGGCGAGGGCGGCGTGAGCGGCGTCGAAGGCAAGGCGGCCGAGCACCTTCTCCGGGCTGCGCGTGAGCCGCGAAAAGCCGATCCCGGCGACGGCGACCCTGCCCTTTCCGGCCCACGTCATGACCGGGCTCCCGCTCTGTCGGCGAGGACGAACTGAGGAAGGATGAGGCCGTCTTCGAGTGGTCCGATCGGTTCGAACGCCACGGACACGCGTTGGCCGATGTGGGCGGACTCGGCGGAGGCGCCGGGCAGGTTCGTGACGAGCAGGAGCATGGGCTGTTCATCGAGTTCCACGAGCGCCGTGAGGTAGGGGACGCTCGCTTCGAAGCCGGCGACGCTCTTCTGGTGCATGACCGTGAAGCTCCAGACGATGCCGAGGCCGCTCACGGGTTCGAAGGCGAGCTTAGCCGAGAGACAACCCTCGCAGGCCTCTCGCGGCGGATGGTTGAAATGGCCGCAGTCGCCGCAGCGCTGGATGGCGAGCACGCCTTGCCTGGCGGCGTCCCAGAACGGGCGCGTCAGCTCTGTAATCGCGGGCGCCGCGCGGTCCGGGTTGGTCATCCGATTACTCCCTTGCCCCGCGCCTCGCTGATTTGCTCCGGGCCGAGCCCCATCTCGCGCAGCACTTCGTCTGTGTGCTGCCCCAGCTCGGGCGGGGGGAGGCGGACGCCGACTGGGTCCTCGCTGAATCGCCATGGCGGCCGCATGACGGGCAAGGGGTCGTGCGCTCCCTCGACTTCCGTGAGGATTCCGAGGTGTTGCGTCTGGGGGTGGGCGAAAAGATGCGGGTAATCGTTGACCCTGTACGCACTCGCGCCGTGGCGGGCGAAGATGTCGAGCGCCTCATCGACGGTGAAATTCGCGAGGCCACGCTCCCAGAGGGGCCGCGTGATGTGGGTCAGCCGCGCGGTCGAGCCGCCTTCGGTGCGCAGGAGAAGCTGCTCGTCCGCCGTGAGGATGTCGAGACCGAGGTCTGCGAAGAGGGCCTGCCACTGCTCGTCCGACATGCGGCCGACGACGACCGTGAG
>JANXYE010000406.1 GCA_025350285.1 Chloroflexota bacterium | reverse complement strand
CCGAGCGCCGGATCGGACCTCGCGTCCCTCCAAACCCGGGCGGTGCGCGACGGTGACAGCTACGTGCTCAACGGCCAGAAGATCTGGAACTCCGGGGCGCAGCACGCCGACTGGGGGATCCTGCTGGCGCGCACGGACCCGACCGTGCCCAAGCACAAGGGCATCAGTTACTTCATGCTTGACATGCACGCGCCGGGTGTCACGATTCGGCCGCTGTACAACATGATGGGCACAGACCACTTCAGCGAGGTCTTCCTCGAAGACGTGCACGTCCCCGCCGATTGCCTGGTGGGCGAAGAGAACCGCGGCTGGTACATCTCGACGACGACCCTCGACCAGGAGCGGAGCTCGATCAATCGCATCGTGATGACGCGGAGCACGCTGGAGGCGCTCATCGGCTTCGTGAAAGACGATCCGGCCTACCGAGACCGCCCTGAGATTCGCCACGAACTGGCTGAACGGCACCTTGAGTTCGAAATCGGGCGCTGCCTGTGCTACCGCGTCGCCCAGATGCAGAGCGAGGGGAAGGTGCCGAACTATGAGGCATCGATCTCCAAGGTGTTCGGGACAGAGCTGCAACGGCAGATGGGCGTCACCGGGATGCGTGTCCTGGGCATGCCCGGGATGGTGGAGCCGGGTTCGAAGTACGCGCCGCTGATGGGCCGTATCGAACGCTGGGCGCTGGCCGCCCCGAGCTACACGATCGCGGGCGGGACCAGCGAGGTGAACCGCAACATCATCGCGACGCGGGGCCTCGGGCTGCCGCGCTGAACGCGCGCAAGACGAAACCGATTGCGGCGTCGATCACTCCTATCGATAAAAGTAGTTTGCGTCGCGCGAACAACCCGCGTACCCTGACAGGCAACCGCCAGACATGGCGGCGGATAGCAGCATGGCTCCTTCCGGCTTCGCAATGGACCGCCCGCTGGGCGAACTGCTCGATACGCGGGCTAAGTGGTTCCTCCTGGTCACGCTCATGCTCTCGATGTTCGTGAGCGCACTGGACCAATCGATCGTGGCGACGGCGACGCCGCGGATCCTCGCGGATCTCGGCGGCTTCGATCAGCTTTCGTGGGTGTTTACGATCTATCTGCTCGCGGCCACGGCGGTGGTACCGGTGGTAGGCAAGCTCTCGGATATGTTCGGACGGAAGTACTTCCTCATTAGCGGCATCCTCCTGTTCACCGTAGCCTCGGCCGGAGCGGGCCTCAGCACCTCGATGCTCGAACTGATCGTCTTCCGCGGCATCCAGGGAGCCGGCGGCGGGATGATGACGGCCTGCGTCTTCGCCACCCTCGGAGACCTCTTCTCGCCGGCCGAACGTGGCAAATACATGGGCATGTTCACGGGGACCTTCAGCCTGGCCGCTATCAGCGGGCCGACGATTGGCGGTCTGCTCACGGACAACGTGGGCTGGCGCTGGTGCTTTTACGTGAACATCCCTGTGGCCATCGTCGCGATCACCTTCATCACAATGTTCCTGCCAGTTCGGAAACGCGGCGGTAAGGTCTCGAACATCGATTTCCTCGGGGCGGCGCTGCTCGCCGGGGCGACGGTATCGCTCCTGTTGGGCCTGGAGTGGGGCCAAAAGGAGTTCGGCTGGACGGGAGTAGAGACACTCGGCCTGTTCATCGGCAGTGCCGCGCTGGTGACGGCGTTTGCGTTCCAGGAGAAGCGGCATCCTCAGCCGATCTTCCCGCTCATGCTTTTCAAAAATCGGCAGTTCATCACCGCGAACCTCATCGTCATGCTCTTCGGCGCGGGGATGTTTGGCGCGATCACCTACCTGCCGACGTTCGTGCAGACTGCCCTCGGCGCCTCCGCGACGGCATCGGGGCTGGTCACGACGCCGCAGTCGCTGGGCCTCTTGCTGACGAGCATCATCGGCGGGCAGATGATCTCGCGGACGGGCAAGTATCGCGTACTCGTGATTGCCGGGGCGCTGTGCATCACGGGTGGGACATTCCTCATGCAGACGATCGGTGTGGGCACGGCGGAATGGCACATCTCGGCGTTTGTGTTCCTCGTTGGCCTCGGGTTCGGGCTGGTGATGCCGACGCTTTCCGTGGTGACGCAGAACTCCGTGAGCCAGGACCTCATCGGCGTGGCGACGAGCGGGCGGCAGTTCTTTATGCAGATCGGCCAGGTGGTTGGCACCGCAATCTTCGGCGTGGTGCTAGCGACTTCGTACTCGAACGCGTTCGCGGCGGACGTGTCGCCGGATGCGCGCGCGGCAATCCCGGCAGAGACGCTCGCCAAGTTCGAAGACCCGACGCTGGCAAGGGACGTTGTCACGTTCGCGGCGGTCAAGGAAAGCGTGCAGGCGCTGCCAGACGGCCAACGGCTGCTGGACACGACACTTAATGCCCAGAAGGGCGCAATCGCCTCCGCTATCCACAACATCTTCATCGGCTCGTCCATCATCGCCGTCATCGCATTGTTGCTGACGTTCCTGATGAAGGAAGTGCCGTTGCGCCGGTTCGCGCCCCATGTGGCGCGCAGCCCCGAGCCGGCCGGGGCGGGCGCGCATCCTCCAGTGATGGTCGAGACGTAGGATTCACGATTCACGGTTCACGATTGCGGCGGGTTACCGGCGTTCGAGTTCTCGCTCAAGTTCGTCCTGGTCGATGAACCGCCCGGCGCGAATATCGGCACGACCGCGCTCGATAGCGAGGCGAACCAGGAGCCGGTCGATGAGTTCCTCCCAATCGGAATCGTCGGGCAGGGCCTCTACGAGTTCATGAGCCTGTTTCTTCAGAGT
>JANXYE010000374.1 GCA_025350285.1 Chloroflexota bacterium | reverse complement strand
GCCCACGACACCACCGGCCGTCTCGCACAAATTGCGGCGCGCACGCTGGTGTTGGTGGGAGCGGAAGACATTCTCACGCCGCTGTACGAAAGCGTGGAACTGGCGAAGCAGATCCCGGATAGCCACCTGCGCATCCTGCCGCGGGGCGGGCACGGGTTTAGCGGCGAATACCCGCAGGATTTCAACAAGGCCGTGCTCGAATTCCTGGAGACCTGAACCAGGCCAGCCCGGCTCGATCCTGTGCTCCCGGCCTCAGTCAAGCGGCCCGTCGTAACCCGCCCGCCCCAGAATGTCGTGGATGAACGGCGTCTTGGCGACCGTGTAGGCTTCGCGGTCCGCCCCGTGTTGCCTTGCCATCTCACGTTTCATGGCCGCATAGGCCGCCGCCGACTCCGGGTGCGCACGCAGATAGTCGCGAAACAGGACGTGCCGAAGGTGATGGTGATTGCCAGGTTCGAGGATGTGGACATGACGCGAGTCCGCCTCGCGATAGACGAAGTAGTGGCGCCGGGCGATGCCGTACTCGCCCCGGTAGACGTAGCCGATCGCCTCGAGGCACGGCACGAGCGCGGCCGCTTCGTCAAAGTCTCTCACTAAAGGCGAAAGGTCGATGATCGGCTTCGCCGCGAGCCCCGGCACGGACGTCGAACCGATGTGTTCCACCGAAAGGATCGAACTCGGAGGGCAGGCCGCCAGGAGTTCCGCGGCGATGGCCTCGAACATCGCTGGCCACGCCACGTCGTAGTCCACGATTTGGACCGGCGGGCCCGGCTCGAACGCCAAATCCCGCCCCGCACCGGCGTCCATGCTGATGTTAGTGATGCCCGCCATGGCCATGGTCGGCGGGCTCATCGCCGTACGTCGTTTCGTCCGGGAAGGTGGAACTGCGCATGATTTCGATCGGGGCGGTCCAGGCCGGGTTGGCCGGGAAGCCGCCCATTCGCTTCTTGAGGAGATAGAACACGCCTCCAGCGGCGCTCGCGAGCAGGACGACAACAAAGCTCCAGACCGCGACGGGCTCGACTTCGGTGCCGCTATCCGCGCCGCCCTGGAATCCATCGCCGCGTTGCCCGTCGTGCTCGAAGTCGGGAGCTTTCTGCGCGTGGAGGGCTAGCCGTGGCCACCGAAACACAGGCCCAGGCGACGGGCGAGATGCTCTCCTGGCTGGAGCAGCAGATCCGGGCCGCGCGCGAAGAGCAGCTCCGCGCCAACGCCCAGCTCGATCAGCTCCGCCAACAGGTCTATGACCTCTCCGAGCAGTCCGACATCACCGACCGCACGCTGCGCGCGGTGGACCCCAAGTTCGTTCCCTTCAAGGGCCTTCCGGAGAAGATCCGGGCGCTTGATGAGGGGCACGAGCACGTCCGCCAGCAGATCTCAGCGAACAAGGCCGAGATCGACAACGCCCTGCGGCTCCTTCGCGCCGAAGCCGACTACGACCGAAAGGAGCGCTCCGACGCCTTCCGCCGCATTGAGCACGCGGCTGGCCAGTTGGGACTGATCGCCGCCGACATCTCCCAGGTGCAGTCCCAGACGGCCCAGGTCGCCCAGACGGCCGCGGCGCTCATCGAGCGCCAGCGAGAAGTCGAAAACCGCGTGCAGCAGTTCGGCCTACGCCTCGATCGTGCCATTGAGGTGAACCGCGACCTCGAGGAACGGGTGAAGGAAGTCGTCCTCACCGATCTCGACGACCGCTTCGAAGTCGTCTACGAGCGTGTCCAGGTCGTCGGCGAGATGATCCGCCGCGCCGACGCGATGATCGACGAGGCGAGCCGCCAGCAGACGTTGAAGACGGACGTGCTCGATGAAGTCGCCGTCTGGCGCGAGCAGCACACGCGCATGGAAGCTCGCCTCAGCATCATCGAAGAGATCGCCGACAGCGTCCTCACCGTGGTCGATAAGTTGCGCGGCGAAGTGGCGCTCCTCGAAGGGCGCCACGCAGGCCTTGGCGAGCGCGTGGCCGGTATCCGCAAGGACATCGCCGAAGTGGTGGACCACGTGCGCGACGAGTTCGCTAAATTCAACGGGATGACCGAAAAACAGCGGCGCAAGCAGATCCAGGTGCTTGAGCAGGAGCTCCGCGAGATGAAGTTCCATTCCTTCCGCCCCCCGGAGGAACCATGACCGAGCCACAGCAGCCGCGCGGCGTGCTTTATCGGTGGGCCAGTATCCTGCCGGTTACGGAAGCGACGCCGCGCATCACGCTCGGAGAGGGTGACACGCCGCTGGTCCGTTCGGTGGCGTTAGGTGCGCTCTGTGGCCTCGATGAACTCTGGTTCAAGCTGGAAATGTGCAACCCCACCGGCTCGTTCAAGGACCGCGGCATGGTGCTCGCCGTGGCGAAGGCCGTTGAAGGCGGGGCCAAAGCGATCATGTGCGCCAGCACGGGCAACACGAGCGCCAGCGCCGCCGCCTACGCAGCGCGCTGCGGCATCGAAAGCTACGTGCTCGTGCCGGGCGGCAACGTGGCGGCTGGCAAGCTCGCCCAGGCGATTGCCTTCGGCACACGCATCGTCCAGATCGATGGCAACTTTGATGAAGCGCTCAACGCCGCCCGCGAGCTCACCCAGAAGCACCCGGTCGCGCTTGTGAACTCAGTAAACCCGCATCGTATTCAGGGCCAAAAGACGGCCGCCTACGAGATTTGCGAATCACTCGGCGACGCCCCGGACATTCTCTCCGTGCCGGTGGGCAACGCTGGGAACATCACCGCCTACTGGAAAGGCTTCGGGGAATGCGCCGAACGCGGCCTCGCGACGTTGCATCCCAGGATGTACGGGTTCCAGGCGGCGGGCGCCGCACCGCTCGTCTCTGGCAAGCTTGTCGAGCACCCGGAGACCGTCGCCTCCGCCATCCGCATCGGTAATCCCGCGAGTTGGAGCGGCGCCATCAGCGCCCGCGACGAGAGCGGCGGACTTATCGAAGCGGTCACCGACGAAGAGATTCTCGAAGCGTACGGGCTGCTCGCGGCGAAGGAGGGGCTCTTCGTCGAACCGGCCAGCGCCGCAAGCGTCGCCGGACTGCTGAAGCTCGGGCGCGCTGGGCGGCTGCGCGGGGGCCGCGCAGCCGCCATCCTCACGGGCAACGGCCTCAAGGATCCGGACACGGCCGCCCGCCACTACCACCCGGACATCGTCGTTTCCGACGCGACCGTGGCCGGCGTCGAACGCGCGCTGGGCTGGTAGCCGTGGCGGCAGTCGCCACGCGTTCACGGGGACAGTTGGCCGGGCGTGTGTGTAGCGGAGCCTCGCGGCGTTGGCAAACATCCGGGAAACCAAAAGACCGCGCATGGCGCGGTCTTCGGTCGTGTTAAAGGGGGCGGCGGAAGTGTGGAGCGGACACGACTTCCAGCGCAGCCCCAGCTATGTTTTAGCACGTCTCCGGCAACCCGTGCAAGTGGTCTTTTGTAAAAATCCTGTGTGGCCGGAAATTACTTGACCGGCCAGCCCCTCGACCTACACTTACGAGCGGTATGCACACCCCTTTTCTTCGGATCGCCCTCCTCGCGGCTATCGCCATCGCCTCCGTCGCCAGCCTGGGGCCGGCCTTCGCGGCCAGTTCGCCGGTAACGCCCCTGGGCACGCTCGCAACCGGCGCGGAAGGGCCCGCAACCGGCGCGGATAGCGGCACCGAAGTCGAGCCCGTCGCGGTCTGGAGCTTTGTTGTCGTCCTGCTCGCGAGCGCCGCTGGAGGCGTGTTCTATCTCCTTAAGAAGCGAATGGGCGGCTTCCCCG
>JANXYE010000369.1 GCA_025350285.1 Chloroflexota bacterium | reverse complement strand
ACCCCGCGCAAACCGGCGACCCGCAACGTGATTCGTCACTAAACAGACAGGCTCCTAGAACCGGCAGCGCCAGCACGTCATTATGGGCCCGTCGCCGAGAACGGGCAGGCGGATCCACTCCGGTCTGGATCTCCGAGGTGGCCGCCTGCCTGGAACGGTCCTAAGGTACCACCATCTCTCAGTTACCACCGCTTTCTCATCAGTCACCACCGCTTTCTAAATGAGAAAATCCTGAGGGACCAATGCATGCGACAATCACGAACGGAGTGCGGCGATGATGGCGGACGTGGACACAATCGATTCGGTCCGGCTCGCGCGTGACGTAAGCGCGCAGGGCGGGCTGCTTACAAGCGCGGAGGCCGCTGTCTCGGTTGTCCAGTCCGGGGATCGCGTCATGATCCCCATCGGTAGCCAGCCACTTCTGCTTGCGGACGCCCTCGCCACGCACCTCGCGAGCCTCACTGGCGGGTCCGTTGAACTGAGCGATTGTGCCGTTGCCGCGAATTATCTTTGGCTGGAGCCGGGCTTCCCCGGCGTTGACAAGGTGGTCCATGAGCACTGGGGAGGACCCGCCGTTCGCCGGCAGGTACGGGCGCACGAGCACGACTACCTCCCGATCCCCTTCTCGCTCCGCTTCAAGGCGCTCCACGAACCGATGCGGCCGCTGGCGGAGCAGCGCCGGGCAGATGTCGTTCTGGTCCAGGTGAGCCTGCCGGATGACCACGGCTTCGTATCATTCGGGCCGAACGCATGGAACCAGCTCGCGTTCGTCGAGCAGGCCCGTTTCGCCCTTGCTGAGATGTCGCCGCGGATCTTGCCGGCCATGGGACTGGGCAACACAGTGCACGTATCGGCGTTCCACGCCCTGGTTCTCGGTTCGAGCGAACCCCGGATCACAACCATCCCTGCCCAGACAGACGTTCATCGGGCGATAGCCGGGTATGTCACTGAACTCGTGGCCGATGGGGACACGCTCCAAATCGGGGCTGGCCAGGTTTCGACGGCGTGCGTCTACGCCGGGGCCTTTACTGGCAAGACGGACCTGGGCTGGCACTCAGAGGCGAGTGTCGGCGGGATCATCGACTTGATCCGTACGGGTGTGATTTCAGGATCCCGCAAGTCAGTGGACCGGGCGATCGCCGTCGCCACTGGCTACTCCGGTAACGACGAGCAGATGCGATTCGCGCGCCTGAACCCGAAGATTCATACGCGGCCTACTGAGTACGTTCACAACATCCGGGTCATCGCTTCCCAGGACAATATGGTGGCTCTGAACGCCGCGCTGTGCATCGACCTGACCGGGCAGATCGCCGCGGACTCTGTCGGCCCGGAGATGATTGGTGGCACCGGGGGACAGCTCGAGTTCGCCATCGGTGCACTCAACGCGCGCAACGGCAGGAGCATCACGGTTCTTCAATCGCGAGCGATTGGCGGCAGCGTCTCCACGATTGTCGATCTCCTCCCGGCCGGCGCCGTGGTCACCGTGCCGCGCCAGTTCGCCGATATCGTCGTCACGGAGTTCGGCGTCGCCCGGCTCTGGGCCAAGACGGTGCGTGAACGGGCACAGGAGCTGATTCAGATCGCGCACCCCGACTTCCGCGACCGGCTCCAACACCGCGCGAAGGAACTCCTGGGTTGATCGGCCGGGGCGGCCGGCGTGCACCGCGACCGCACACGCGGCGGCTTACTCAACATCAGCCGTCGAGTCCCTCCGGGATTGTGAACCCGTAGAGTTTCGCGGCGTTCAAGCCAAGGATGTTGCGACGGTCGTGCTCAGTGAGGTGACCCATGGTCCGCGCAATCGCTTCGTCGGAATGCGGCCAGCTCCCCTCGTGGTGCGGGTAGTCGTTGCCCCACATGAGGCGCTCAGACCCACCGGCCCAGTGCATCATTTCGATGCCCATCGGGTCATCCTGGAAGGTGCTCAGGCCCTGCCGCTTCCAGTATTCGCTGGGCAGCATCTCCATCTTCGGAAACGCCGCCCAGTGGTGTTTGTTATACCCCTCGTCCGCGGCCCAGAGCGTCCAGGCGAGCCAGCCGATGCCAGCCTCGACCGTAACGACCTTGAGCTTCGGGAAACGCTGGAACACGCCGGAAGCTGAGAACTGGACCACGGGCTCGATGGCCGTTGCCAGGGCGTTCCACACATAGTTGATGACAGCGCCCCCGTCTCCGGTGCTCGTGCGCGGGTCTTTGCCGGTACCAACGTGCAGGCTCACGGGCAGCCCGGCATCGCAGATCGCCGCCCAGAGTGGGTCGAACATGCGATGGTTGTACCCCGTGGGCCGGTCCACCTTCGCGTTGCCGGTTGGCTGCACCGGCAGGAAGAGGTGCCGGTAGCCCATGTTGGCGACTCGCTGAACCTCTTGAATCGCATCCTCGACGTTCATCGGTGCGATGCATGCCGCCGGCGCGGCGCGGTGTTCATAGCCGCGAAACACCTCCGGCAAAGCCCAGTCGTTCCACACCCGGCAGAGCGCGGCCTGCATCTCCCAGTCGGGCGACGTCCAGTGTTGCAGTCCCTTGTTGGGGTAAACGACCTGCGCGTCGATGCCGTCGCGCAGGTCATCGCGGAGGCGCTCTTCGGGGTCCCGGCTGCCAGCCTTCGAACGCTCAAGATCCTCCCCTTCGAGCTTGAGCTCGCGTAGGCGTACCGGCCGTTGCCCATCGACGATGGACCATTTCTCACCGTTCCCATCAACTTCAATGCGAGGGATGCGGTTGCGGAAGCGCTCATCAACGTGCTTCTCCCAGAGGTCTGGTGGTTCGCTCACGTGGCAATCGGCGGAAACGACGAAGTAGCCCGTGAGGCTCCGTTTGGTCGAGTGGACAGCTGTGGCGGTGGTCATTTCCCACGTCCTCCAGAAATGCGGTCTTCGTTCA
>JANXYE010000359.1 GCA_025350285.1 Chloroflexota bacterium | reverse complement strand
TCGAGCGGCGCCAGATCGCAAGCCACGCCGGGCGAAATCACGACGATGTCGGCGTCCCGGAAGACTTCGGGCGATTGGAGGGCGAAAGGCACGCCCAGTTCCGCCACGCCCGGAAGTTCGGCAAGCGGCTCTGCGCGACGGTCTGGATCTGTGACGCCCGCTGAGTCGTTGAGCCTCGCGGCGCGCATCCGGCTTGAGGTCGAGCGACTCGGGCAGCAAGGCGTCCGCGCATCGGCCACGTTCGGCCAAGCTTCCTCGGTCCAGGATACGGAGAGAGCACTGGAGTTGGCTGCATATGAGATGGCGACCTACTACTCGGGACTCGATGGCCCGGGCCTCCTTCACAGGGAAATCGTCGCTCCAAGTCGTAACCGAGATGAAGCAGAGTCGTTTCTGTGTAGTAGTGGCGCCCGTCAGGCCGCCTTGCGCGACTCCGCCGCATCAGCCTTCGCCGCCGGCTGAGTCTTCGTTCCGGGCACCACGCTCAGTCGGTCGCCGCGCTTCTTCAGGGGGCTGATCGCCAGCCAGAACGCGACGAACGACGCCCCGGCGCAAACCCAGGTGGCCGCCATCGTCACCACCAGACCAACCGTACTGCCGTTCGTCCAGCTGTAAATTTCGCCACTGCCGAGCAGCAAGAAGAGCAGAACCGCGGCGACGGCAAGGCCCACGCCAAGTCCGATAAGGGGCCGGCGTGACCTGTGCTGAGCGTGAGGACCACGGATCGGCATATTAGGAGCATCGGCCGTCTACGGCGCGGGCGCAGGGCCGCCGGTCAAATTTCTCCGCGCCGCATTCGCCACTCCAGCACGAACGAGTTGTGCTTCTTTTCGTATTGGATCGTCGTCTCATCCATGTGGCCGGGAAGCACCATCGTCTCTTCAGGAAGGACGAGCAGCCTGTCGCAGATGCTGTTCATCTCCTCTTCGAAGCTGCCGCCGGGGAGGTCCGTGCGCCCGATGGAGCCACGGAAGAGCGTGTCGCCGCTGAACAACGCGCCAGCTTCCTCGCAATAGTAGCTGACGCTGCCGGGCGTGTGGCCAGGCGTCGTGATCGTGAGCAGGCGCAGCCCGGCAACCTCCACAATGTCGCCGTCCTCGACGAACTGGTCCGGGAGGGGTGGCCGTTGCCCGGGATTCAAGCCGAATCGGCGCGCGGAGAGGTCGAAGCCGTCCTTCAGGAGGTCAAGATCCTGGTGGTGGAGCAAGAACTTCGCCCCGGTGGCGCTGTGCACGCCGGCAACACCGAGGACGTGATCGATGTGGGCGTGCGAGTTGGCGATCAGCTTGATCTTCACGCCCATGTCGGCCGCCAGCGCCTGAATCTCGTCCGGCTGGTCGCCGGGGTCGATGCAGACCGCCTCGCCTGTCCGCCGGTTGCCGATGACCCAGCAGTTCTCCTGGAACACCCCGACGACGATGCCCCGCAGCATGAACTCGTTCGCAACTTCCATGCGCGCAGCTTAGGCGAGCGGCGGTTTGGTCGCGAATCGCGGTGCGCCGCGTTCGTTGCCCGCACTCACCTCGATTGCTAAGGTGATTTGGCGCGTGGCAGGGTAGCTCAGCTGGTCAGAGCGCACGACTCATAATCGTGAGGTTCGAGGGTTCGAGCCCCTCCCCTGCTACCAGCCTCGACATGGACCGGCTGTGAACTTCGATTCAAACCAGGCCAACGATATCCTTCAGCGCCTCCCCGGCATGGTCGATGACGTGCGCGGGGGGCGTGTCGGCGCGCCGATGCTCGTCGCCCTGGCGGCCGGAGTTTTCCTCGTGCTCTGGTTGGGGATGAAGGTCCTGCGCGTGTTCCTCAAGCTCACGAGCGTCTTCGCCGTGGTGACGGCCGTGGCGGGCGCGGTGATGTACTTCACCCAGCGTGACGCCGGCTCTGAAAATGACGAGTAGCCGGCGGGCGAGGTAACCGTGGCCCAGTACATCCTCCTGATAACGCTGGCGCCGGAAGGGCGCGAGGCGATGGTCGCGAACCGGCGCCATCTCATCCAGGCGGCCAATCAGACGGACCACAACGGCGTGACCTGGCTTGGTCTCTACGGCGTCCTCGGCCGCTACGACTTCGTCAGTATCGTCGATGCCCCGGACAACGAATCCGCCGCTCGATTCTCACTCGAACTTGGCCATCGCGCGGGCGCGCACATCGAGACCCTGCCAGCCGTGCCGGTCGGGATCCTCGGCCCGGCCGAGCGAGAGAGCGTCGGCACCGAGCCGGAAACGCTGAAGCGCAACGCATAGCGCCACTAACGGCCGCCGGGCCAGCGGCCCGCCGTCAGCGGGAAGCCCACCGCGAAGATGAGCGCCCAAAGACCGTTGATTGCCGCCCCGGGGACGCTGCCGTTGCGGATCATGCCGGCCGTTATCAGGACGGTGCCGGTCAGTTCGACCGCGTAGGCGGCCCAGACGCGGTGGCGCCAAAAGTGGCGCATGCGGAAGAGCGGCGGAACGGCGAGGACGTAGCCGGCGACGAGCAGCGCGGTCGTGAGCATCCAGTCAGACTACCGTTCGCCCCGCACAGGCGCCCTGTTGGACCCTGTTACCACGGCGCGGACTGAGCGAGCGGCCGAAGCGGCCGATTCTCACACCATGAGGACTTGGCCGCTGGGCATGGCGCTGAGCGTTTGTGGAATGATTTTCGCCGCGTTCGGGTGGATTACGCCCGTCGCCGGGGCCGTGAGCACCGTGTAGGAAGCTTCGAGGCGGGCGGTGGCCAGGGTGGTGCGGGCCTGCGCCACGGCCAGCTTG
>JANXYE010000354.1 GCA_025350285.1 Chloroflexota bacterium | reverse complement strand
AGGGGACGACGGAGATCATTCGTGAACACGTGGCCGCGACGGCCACGGCTACAATGGTGTGGTGTACATCGATCATCTCAGGCTTCCAACCGCGGTTCTCGCGCCGTTGGCGTTGCTGTTCCTCGGCTTCGCCAGCGCCTGCGACGACGAGCCCTCGGACACGCTCGGGCCGGGGATCTGGGTCGCGGTCGTGCAGCCAGCGGCGGACCTCTCGCAGGAGGCGCTGTTCGCCGCCCCGATTCGTGTCTTCGACGCCGTCTCGCGGGTCGAGCGTACGTACGGCCCGCCGAGCTACTACGTTATTGTGCGCTGGTCGCCGGCGGGTGATCGACTGGCTGCACTTGACCTCGAATACAAACCGGACGACTCGCGGATCCATCTTCGAATCTGGGATGCGGGCGGACGGGTTATCATGGACCGCTCGTACGACGATAGCGGCGGTCTGAACCGGTTGATCAACCGGCTCGACTGGTCGCCCGACGGCACGCGCCTGGCCGCGACCTCCGCGGGCGGCGTGACGATGTTCGACGCCTCTGGACGCGAAGTTGGGACCGCGCGCGCGACGCCCACCGCATCCGGAGGCGGCGGCGCGCGTTCCGACAACGGCCGCCGCGCCTCGCCGTGGTCGCCGGATTCGCGGCATTTCGCAACGCCGGTGAACGGCCTACTGCTGGTTTCCGACCGGGACGGGCAGGGCGCCGAGTTCGATTTGCCCGAGACACCCACGAACACCGACATGCAGTTCGATGGCTGGCGCGGACCGGACACGATCGCCATATTCAGCCACGGCTTTAGCCCCGGCACGAACCCTACCGCTTCAACGTTTACCGGCGTCCTAAGTTCCACGAAGATCGTCTGGGACGGCGGGCTGCCAGCCGACTTCGCCGCCGGGTTCCCGACAGACGCCGAGATGGAAGCGTACGCACGTCTCTTTCCCGGTCGAACCTGGAGCGGCGACTTCCCCAGCGCCGATGGCGCCGCGAAGGTAGTGCGGCTCGTCGGCCAGACCGCCGACCGGCTCGCGCCCTCTCCCTTCGCGCTGGACCTCGAATTCGACGGCAAGACGGTCGTGATCGACCTCGGTCTCGCCAACACGCGCTCTAATCGAGACGGCATCGATGTGATCCTCCGGCCCGGTTGGAAGGGCAGCCTGCCGGCCGTCGTCAACGCCGCGAAGCCTCTTCCGTCGCCGATCCCCAGGCCCACGGAGAAGCCTTCGCCCACCCAATCGGGGCCGGCGACGCCCTACCCGGACCGTGGCCCCGACTACCCGGCGCCCCGCGGCGAACGCGTGCCTCCGTTGGTGGCGGACCTCCCCACGTACCCCGGCTCGCACGAAATCGATGGCTTCGTGGCGAAGGGACCCGGCATCACAGGGAACGTCCAGATGTTCAGCGTCCCCGGCGCCGGCGAACGCGAAATCCTTGACTTCTTCCAGGTTGCCCTGGCCGCCGCCGGGTACAGGCTCACGGGCAATTCGAAGAGTCCGCTGGGGGAGCAGTTCAACTACACGAGGGGCCGAGACAGCGTTGTCATCAGCACCGCGTACATCGAGCGGCCCGAGGACAAACGACCGACGACGGAAGTCCCGTACGGATTCCAGGGGAAAGGGAACCGGTTCATCGACAAGATCAACGGCGAGACCTTCTTCTACGTCGTCACCATCCACGCCCCCGAGCCACGCTGAGCCCGCCCTGTCCCCGCTGTCCTCCGCCTTGACGCGCCACCCCGCGCGGCGTAGTCATTGAGCACTCCCTCAAAGAAGGCTCCCATATGTGGCTCCGACTCCGCCAAATCGCCCTCGTCGCCAACAAGCTCCAGCCCATCGTCGAGGACTTCCACGAAGTCCTCGGACTGAACGTCTGCTTCCGCGACCCCGGCGTAGGACACTACGGGCTCGAAAATGCCCTCTTCCCGGTCGGCAACCAGTTCCTCGAAGTCGTCGCGCCCACGCGTGAGAACACGGCAGGCGGGCGATACCTCGAACGCCGGGGCGGCGATGGCGGCTACATGGTGATCACGCAGTGCGACGAGCAGGCGCCGCGGCGGGCACGCATCGAAGCGCTCGGGGTCCGCCTCGTCAGCGATTTCGTCAAGGCGGGCGAGTTCAAGAACATGCAGATGCACCCGAAAGATACGGGCGGCTCGTTCTTCGAAATCGACGAACAGCTCGGCCACGGCGCCCACGACCCGGATGGCCCGTGGGACCCGGCCGGCGGCGAAGGCTGGAAGGCCCACCAGAACCTCGCCATCGTCAGCGCCATCACCGCCGCCGAAATGCAGTGCGATGACCCCGCCGCCGTCGCCGCCCGCTGGAGCGACATCGCCGAGATCCCGCTGACGACCGGCCCCGCCGGCGCGCCAACGCTGGCCCTCGAAAACGCAACCGTGCGCTTCGTCCCGAACACCGACGGCCGCCCCGAAGGTCTCGGCGGCATCGACCTGAAGGTAGCGGACCGTGCTCGTCTCCTCGCCAGCGCGAAAGCGCGCGGCGCCTATCGCAGCGATAACCAGGTATACGTGTGCGGGCTGAGGGTGAACCTTGTTTGAGCCGTTAGCCCAGCCTGCCGTTGGCCGTTAGCTGGCACAGAAGCTGCTTTCGGCCCGCGGGGTGCTGTCTCCAGAACGTCCATTGGGCCGGTTGCCGTGCTCCGGTCGCGATGCCAACGGCCAACCCGAAGGAGCTCCAAACATGTCCGAACTATCAACAATTACGTACAACGTCTCCGGCGGGATCGCCACGCTCACGCTCAACCGGCCGGACAACCTCAACGGCATGACCAACCGCATGCTGCGCGAGACGTTCGAAACGCTGACCGCCGCCGCGACCGACCCGGCCGTCCGCGTGCTCGTGCTGACGGGCGCCGGCCGGGCGTTCTGTCCGGGCGCTGACCTGAAGCATTACAGTGCCGGAAGCGGCTCGGTCGAAGATGACGCGCGCACACAGCCCGAACACTTCCGCGTTTCCCTGCTCCTCCACGAGATGCCCGCGGTCACGATCGCGGCCGTGAACGGCGCCTGTGCCGGGGCCGGACTCGGTTGGGCCTGCGGCGCGGACCTGCGCTTCGCCGCGAAGTCGGCGATGTTCAACACCGCCTTCCTGAACGTCGCGGTCGCGGGCGATATGGGCCTGCCGTGGAGCCTGCCGAGGCTCATCGGTGCGGCGAAGGCTCGCGAACTTTCGTTCCTCACGGAGAAGTTCAGCGCGGATGAAGCACAGCGCATCGGGCTCGTCGCGAGGGTTTGGGACGACGCCGTTTTTCGCGACGAAGTGGCCGCGGCCGCGAATCGGCTGGCGGCAACCTCGCCCATCGCCCTGCGCACGATGAAGGCCCACTACGCCGCCGCCGAGCGCATGGGCTTCGGCGAGTACATCGACCTCGAAACCGAGCGTCACGGCCGCATCGCTTCCAGCGAAGACACCCGCGAGGCGTTCCGGGCGTTCATCGAAAAACGTGCCCCGGTATTCAAGGGCGGCTGAGCGGCCACCACGGAAAGGCTACGGAGCGGGTGTCCGCGTCTCCACTCCCCCGTCGCCATCAACCACCCACGCCGCAAAATTGATCGCCACGGTTATGACCAACAAGACCACGATCCCCGCCCCGAGCGCGCTCACCATGCCACGCCAGGACCAGCCAATCATGGCGCCAACAGCCAGGGTGAGCACACCAGCCACCATCAAAACGGCACCGGCGGCAGTGAACGTGAGCAGCCACCCCGCCAGGAGCAGCCCGGCGCCGGCGGCTACCCCGCCAGGGCCGAACCATCGTCGCCAATCACGTATTGTTCGTAACGATTCACCGGGCAAGTCGGCCTGCTCTCACCGCGGGCTGGTCGAGGTAGTTGGACCTGCATGGCTGGTTCTCCGGTCGCGGCGGCCTCGAACTGAAGGCGCCCCACGGTTGGGGCTGGGTGCAATTCTATGAGGCGAACCCGAGCAGCCAACCGCGGCGCCTGCGCCGCTCTATCAGGGCCCCCGCGGCGCCACCCGGCGCCTGCCCCTTACGCTACCCCGGCCGCCGCCAGCGCCTGCTCTACGTGCATCTGTTCGTGCATGATGAGGAACATCGGCAGCAGGTCCCCGAGCTTGATGTCGTTCCCGTTGAAGTTCACCGATTGCTCCAACTGCTTGTCCGTCAGCGTCTGGAGGGCCATCCAATCGATGCCGTGGGCGGTGTTCATCTCTACCGGCAGCATGCGCGCGTTGAGTGAGGCGAAGTTCTTGATGCCCTCTTCGTCGCCGGGCTGAAGTGAGCCGAGGTTGCCCTCTTTGATGAGGGCCTGCATGCCCTCGGGCAGCTTGTGGGCGGTATCCACCATGTGCCGGTAGATGTCCGCCGCCGACCAGCCGCCGTCCGCCGGCTGCGCATCGAAGTTGCCCTTCGCGGCCTTCCCGATTGACGCTTCGCTTTTGGTCCACTGCAGCTTGGCGGCCGCGATCAGTTCTGCCTTGTTCATGGTGGTGTCCTTTAGAGGGAGTATTGACCGTATTCTGCCCCATGGCGCGCGCCTGAGCGATAGGCTGGCCGGGTGGCCAGTTTTCCCCGCCGCGGGGCGAGTGTGCAAGCGTGCGGACAGGCTGGAGCGTCGGCCGTAACCAACGGAAGTTCCGTAGTCGCGGTACTGAGTAGGGGAGAGGCGTTAGGCGGGAGGCGATAGGGCCGGGAGCAACGCTTACGCCCCACAGAGGGGGCGGGGCTACGGCGGGCGGTGGGCCGGGTGGGGGCCCCGGTGGGGTCGCGGTGATGTCCGCGGATGATGCGGCTCCCTGGCGCGGGCGAGCCGGGGAGTCGCCGCCGGAGTCGCGGCCCCCTGTGGCCGCTGGCGTAGCCCCCGGCACTTCCGAGGTTAGCGACTACCGAACACGCCGAACTCAGAACTACCCCCTCGGCAGCCCGAGCCCGCGTGTCGCGATGATGCCGCGCTGGACTTCGCCCGTGCCGCCGCCGATAGGGCCGGCCACTGCGAGCAGATACGAGGTCATGAGGCGGCCGTAGAGCTGCTCCCACTTCGAACCGGGGGCGAGCTGGCCGAACATGCCCATCAGGTTGACGCCGGCGTTCGCGACTTTGATCCCGAGGTAGGCCATCCACACCTTGCCGATGCTCGCTTCGTAGTTCGGGACCTTGCCCTGGGCCTGTAGCCAGACGGTCCGGTAGGCGATCAGCTTCCCGGTCTGCGCCTCCACGTAGAGGTCGGCGAGCTTCTGGCGGACGTGGGGCTTATCCCATGGTCGGACGCCGTAGTGGCACTCCTTCGCCCAGGCGATCAGGTCATCAAGCGTGCGGTGCGCTCCCGTCATCGCCGCGATGTTCGAGCGTTCGAAGTCGAGCGTGGTTGTGGCCACGTACCAGCCCTGGTTGAGCCCCCCCACCAGGTTCGCGGCGGGCACCCGCACGTCGTCGAAGAAGGTCTGGTTGAAATCGCGCCGGTAGGCCATGTTGTCGATACCGCTGACGGAGATCCCGGGCGACTTCATATCGACGACGAAGGCGCTGATCCCCTTGTGCTTGGGCGAATCCGGGTCGGTGCGCGCGAGCAGCAGCATCAGGTCCGCGTGTTGGGCGTTCGACGTCCAGATCTTCGTCCCGTTGACGATGAAGTCATCGCCGTCGCGTACCGCCTGGGTCTGCATGCTGGCGAGGTCGCTGCCGCTCTCAGGCTCGCTGAAGCCCTGGCAGAACCAGGTTTCGCCGGAGGCCATCTTCGGCAGCCAGCGGGCCTTCTGCTCTTCGCTCGCGTGGACGTTTATCGCCGGCCCGACAATGCCGATCGTGAAGAGCCTGCCGCCGGCCGGGGCGCGATGGTACGAGAGCTCTTCGTTGAGCACCATCTGTTCGATGGCGGTCTTGCCCATCCCGCCGTAACACTCGGACCACGCAGGGGTAAGCCAGCGCCGCGCCCCGAGTTTCCGCATCAGTTCTTTCGCGAACGGGACCTGCTCCTCGTCGTCGAAGAAGTCATCGGAGCCTTCGAACTCGGGCGGGATGTTCTGCTTGAGGAACGCGCGCAACTCATCGCGCCAGGCGATGGTCTCGGGCGGGAGGCGAAAGTCCATGCCTCTCATGCTAGGCGATGCGTGCCGTCAAGGAAGCAAGCGCGGCTGTTGGCTCGCGGGCGAGCGATTCGAGCGCTGGCGCGAATGGCCTTGGAGTCGGTCCCGAGCTATAGCCGGGGACGATGGATGGTGTGGTGTGCGAGGGCGTTTCGCGGCCATCGAAGCTGGTATGCTGATCCGGTGGAAAAGCTGATTATGGAGAACTTCCGCTGCTTCGCGGGGCGTCACGAGATCCCGCTGAAGCCGCTGACCGTGCTCGTCGGCGAAAACAGCAGCGGCAAGTCAAGTTTCCTGGCGGCCGTGCGCCTGGCGTGGGATGTAGTGAGGCGTCGAGGCGAGGCTGAGTTCAACGAAGAACCATTTTGGCTCGGGGCATATGAGCAACTTGCGACGTACAGGGGTGGCCGTGTGGGCCGCTCCAAGTCGTTCTCGATCGGAATGCAGACTCATCCGGCGCGCCGGTTGGGGCGGCTCCCGGTCAGCGCCGAACTTCGCTTTGAAGCAGCATTCTCAGAGCAGAACGCGCAACCCGTTCTCGTTAAACGCTCGGTTTCGTACGGCGCGTACGCGCTTCTGACTGAGGTGCAATCGATCGACCACACCGTTTCCACGGCATCTACGCCGAGCGGCACCTGGCCGATTCCTGCAGGAGATGTCGATGGGCCAAGAGTGGCACGGCTGCCGGACTGGCTGGAGCTGCTTTACTCTTTCGGTGGGCGTCGGCTCCCTGGCCAGGCAGCCCTGCCAGGCCTTCTTCCTCCACCCGATGAATGGGCTGCCTTGAGCGACTTGGCCGAAGCGGCACGGTCCGTAGGGGGCTTTCGCCCATACGCAATCGCGCCAGTTCGCACCCGGCCGAAGCGGACGTACGACCCGGTCAAGGACACACCTGATCCTGAGGGCCAACACATTCCGATGGTCCTCGCCCGCACACTAGACGCGAGTATCCCGGGTCGTGGGCCGCTCCGAGACAGCCTCATGCGATTCGGTGAGGCGAGCGGGCTATTCACCGGAATCAACGTGCGGCAACTTGGCAAGGAAGGGGATCCTTTTCAGATTCTTATCAAGACCACCGGTCCAGCTCGGAACCTCATGGATGTTGGCTATGGCATCAGTCAAGTGCTGCCGATACTCGTTGAGCTGTTTACGGCATCGGCAGGCCGGACGTTTCTGATTCAGCAGCCTGAGGTGCATCTGCATCCTCGAGCACAGGCTGCGTTGGCGACCTTGTTTGGGCAACTCGTTAAGGAACGGCGCCTCCGATTGCTCGTCGAGACACACAGTGACCACTTCATCGACCGAGTAAGGATCGACGTTCGTGACAATCTAACTGGTGAGCCAGACGGCACTCAAATCCTATACTTCGACACGCGGAAAGACGGTTCAGTCATCCATCCAATCGACCTTGACGAAGTTGGCAACGTACTTGGTGCTCCAGCGGGATACCGCCAGTTCTTCACTGATGAACTCCATCGTTCTCTGGGGATCGACTAGCGGTGTGCGTTGTTGTAGATGCGAATCGTGCCAGTGTGGTGCTAGGCGGCCCTGTCCCGGACGACTACAAGCCGGTGATTGATTGGATCAGCCGGAGGGGTGGCAGACTCGTCTATGGCGGCTCGAAGTTCAAGCAAGAACTCGCCCGCGTGAGAGCGGCGGCCCTTCTCGTTCAGAACTGGCGCTCGCGCGGTCTCGCCATCGAGATCGCAGAAGCTGAGATTGCCGCAGAGTTGACCGTTGTCGAGACCATCGGGTACGGCTCCGACGACCCTCACGTGATTGCGCTCGTACGCGCGTCGGGCGCTCGCACAGTCGTGACGGGGGACGCCGATCTCATGCTGGATCTTACGAATCCGAGGCTGGTTTCCCGGCCCCGAGCGAAGATATATCGGTCGCCGGGGCACGGCCCGCTCCTCGCTCACACCGTCTCCTGCGGTGTGCTCTCCGGGCAACGCCGCCGCCGGACGTGAGGCGCTACCCCTCCCGCATCCACTCCGCCACCCGCTCCCCGATCATGATCGCCGTCAGGTTCGTGTTCGCCCGAGGGATGTTCGGCATGATCGACGCGTCCGCCACGCGCAGGCCCGATAACCCGTGCACGGCCCCGAATTGATCGACCACGGCCAGCGGATCGTCGGCCGGGCCCATCTTGCACGTGCCGACCGGGTGGACAAGGTGCGAAACGTTCTGGCGGAGATACGCGCGCACGCCGTCTTCGTCGGCGACGCTCGCCTCGTTCGGACGCAGGACGGCCTCGGCCAGCGGCCCGATCGTGGGCGAGGTGAACAGCTCCCACGCGCGCCGCACGCCGTCGACCATCCGCTCCATGTCCCACTCTTCCGCGAGCAGGTTGATGTCGATGACGGGCTGCACGGCTGGGTCTGCTGATGCGAGGCGAATCCGCCCGGCCGAGAGCGGCCGCTGAAGCGTGACGCAGAGCATGAACATCGATTCGATCCCCGGAATGGCGACCCGGATCTGGGGCATGCGGTCCGCGTGGTAGCTCCACATGTACATCTGCATGTCGTTCTCTTCCGTGCTGCGCTCGGGCGTTGGGCCCCGCAAGCACCTGGCGGAGTTCGGCATCCCCGTGGTGCGCGACCTCCCGGGCGTGGGCGAGAACCTGAAGGATCACCCTTCCGTCACGCTCGTAGCCACGCCGAAGCCCGGCATCGCCGCGCCAGCGGACCCGCTCCAGCAGATGGGCCTGCGATTCACGGCCACGGGCAGCACGGAAGAGAACGACATGCAGATGTACATGTGGAGCCAGGATGCCGAGCACACGCCGCAGCTGCGCTTCGTCGCTCCGGATTCGCAGTTCCTCTTCATGCTCTGCGCGACGTTGCAGCGGCCGAAGTCGGCGGGGAGCGTGCGGCTGAAGAGCGCGGACCCGGACGAAC
>JANXYE010000314.1 GCA_025350285.1 Chloroflexota bacterium | reverse complement strand
CGCGACCACGAAGAACCGCAACCCGCGGGTGCCCCGGAGCCCGACGGAAGTCGCCGCGGACGGGTTGCGGTGCCTCGCGGCGGGGGCCGCCATCGTCCACAACCACAACGACGAGGCTGTCGTTGGCGGCCCTACCGGTGTCCATTCGCCGCTGCCATACCTCGAAGCCTGGCGTGCCATCCTCGCCGAGCGCCCGGATGCGCTGCTCTACCCGACGATGGCCAGCGGTGGCGCGTACACGACGATCGAAGAGCGCTACGCGCATATTCCGGCGCTGGCGGAGGCCGGCGTGATGCGGATCGGGCTCGTTGATCCGGGATGCGTGAACGTCGGCCCGTGCGATCGCGACGGGCTGCCGATAAACGCGGACCTGACCTACATGAACACCTTTCGCGACGCCCGCTACATGTTCGAAACCTGCGAGCGGCTCCAGCTCGGTCCGAGCATTTCGAACTTCGAGCCGGGCTTCGTACGGGTCGCGATGCGCTACTCGCGGGCGGGGCGGATGCCGAGCGGTGCGCTGGTGAAGTTCTATTTCGGCGGCGATTCGCAGAACTTCGGCCTTCCTCCGACGGAAAAGTGCCTCGACGCGTACCTGGAAATGATCGACGGCAGCGGACTGCCGTGGTCCGTGGCCGTCCTCGGGGGCGATGTGGTGGCCTGCGGGATGGCCAAGCGCGCTATCGAACGTGGAGGACACGTGCGGGTGGGGCTTGAGGACTATGCCGGGGCGCGGATCCCGGGGAACGAGGAACTGGTGCGAGAGCTGGCCGCTCTCGCCACGTCCCTTGGGCGCCCAGTCGCGACATGCGATGAGGCGGCCGCTATCCTGGGGCTTCCTCGGCCACGGCCGGCCTGAGCGGTCGCGGCAATCACGTCCGTCCGGTAGCTTTCGCCGTACAACCCTCAAGTGGAGAACGAGATGGACGACGTACTCAGAGCGATCGCCGACGGCCGCATCGAAGGCGTTTGCGATCCCCGCTTCGCGGCTGTCGCGGCCGAGTTCGAACGCAACTTCAACGAGCGCGGCGAATCGGGCGCGGCGGTCTGCATCACGCTCGGTGGCGAAACGGTCGTGGACCTCTGGGGCGGAATGGCCGCGCCTGAGCGCCCGTGGGAACGCGATACCGTTTGCCTGGTGTTCTCCTGTACGAAGGGCGCGACCGCAATCTGCGCGCACGTGCTGGTCAGCCGCGGACTGCTCGATGTTGAGGCGCCGGTGGCCGACTACTGGCCCGAGTTCGCGAGCAATGGCAAGGAGAACGCGACCGTCCGCATGATGCTGGACCATTCGGTGGGTGTCCCCACGTTCCACGAGGTTTTGAAGCCGCGGGCCGCGCTCGACTGGGACTACATGTGCGAGCGTCTTGCGGCCGAAGAGCCGTTCTGGAAGCCGGGCACGCGCAACGGCTACCACATGATGAACTTCGGCTGGACCGTGGGGGAACTCGTCCGCCGGGTTTCCGGGAAGTCCCTTGGGACTTTCTTCCGGGAAAACATCGCCGGACCGGCCGGGGCCGAGTTCTGGATCGGGCTGCCGGAGGAGATCGATGAGCGAATCGCGAAGATGATCCCGTTCAAGCGTCAGAGCGGCGAGCCGCTGAGCGCGTTCGAACTGGCTATCGTGCAGGACAAGCATTCGATCCCGGCGCTCGCGACGATCCACGGCGGAGGCTGGAACCCGGCCGAGCGCGAGGCGCGGGCGGCCGAAGTCGGCGGTGGCGGAGGCTTCGCCAACGCCCGCGGGCTGGCGCGCATCTATGCGCCGCTCGCGTGCGGCGGGAGCCTGGATGGCGTCACGCTCGTCGATTCGCGCACGCTCGGGCGGATGAGCCAGGTATCAACGGCGACGAACGAAGACGCTACGCTCATGATCCCGTCGCGCTTCGCCCTCGGGTTCATGAAATCGATGGACAACCGCCGGGCGCCGGCCGGCCGCAACGACAGCGTCATCATGAGCGCGCCTGCGTTCGGGCACGTAGGCGCCGGCGGGAGCGTCGGCTTCGCCGACCCGGAGCCCGGAATGAGCTTCGGTTATGCGATGAATCGCATGGGCAAAGGTATCCTCATGAACGAACGGGGGCAGTCGCTGGTGGACGCGGCCTATCGCTCGCTGGGGTACGCGTCGAACGAGAGTGGCGTTTGGGCGAAGTAGGTCAGGCGAGCCCGCCATCGCCGATGTCCATGATGCGCGAGGGGATCGCCTCGCCGAACGCGACGGTGGTCTCCGTCGCCCAGGCGCCATCCTGGTTTTCGAAGACGGTGACCGTGCGGTTCGGAGGATCGACGACCCATGCCTCCGGGACGCCGAAGCGGGCATAGACGGCCATCTTCCGCTCGCGCTGGAATCGGCGGCTGCTCGGGGAGATCACTTCGATCACGATGTCTGGTGGACCGTGAACGATGTCCGTGAAGATCCCAGAGCGCTCTGGCACGATGTAGCCGAGATCTGGCTGGAGGACGGTCCCGTCGGCCAGTTCACAGTCCATCGGCGAAAGGATGACATCGCCCCCTTGAGCGCGCGCGGCCTGCTTCAGGCGCTCGTGGAGATTCGAGACGGCGTCCTGGTGAATTCTTCGTGGAGATGGCATGCGATACAGGTCTCCGTCGATCAGGTTATGCGGGATCATGGTCTCTTCGCCCGCGAAGTATTCGGCGGAGGTCATGCCGCGGCGCAACAGGACAGGTTCATCGGCGACAAGGACGGCGGCTTCAGGCAACAGGGCACCTCTCGCCTTCAAGTATAGCAAGCTCGTGGCCGCGGATCAGTGCGCGTGAGCCGCGTCCACTGCCTTCTTGTGCTCGGCCGCGACCTTCTCCGCGACGGGCCGGGGCACCTCGCCGTAGTGGTCGAACTCGAGTTCGAAGATGCCCCGTCCCTGGGTGATCGACCGGAGATCGCTGGCATAACGTTGCACTTCGGCGAGCGGCACCTCGGCTTCCACGACGCTGAACCCTCCTTCGGGGTTGATGCCGTGGATCTTGGCCCGCTTCGTGTTCAGGTCGCTGACGATGTCGCCGGCGTTGGCGTCGGGGGCGGTGACCCTGATCGTCATCACCGGCTCCAGGAGCGTCGCGCTGGCCCCGGCCACGGCTTCCTTCACGGCCTGGCTGGCGGCGAGCTTGAACGCCATTTCGCTCGAGTCCACCGGATGGTGCTTCCCGTCGAGAAGGACGATTTCACAGTCGGTCAGTTCGTAGCCGGCGTAGACGCCTTCTTTCGCGACTTCGTGCACGCCCTTTTCGACGGCCGGGATGAACTCCTTCGGTACCGAGCCGCCGACGACCTTCTCCGTAAACTTCAGGCCGGAGCCGCGGGGCAGCGGCTGGATTTCGAGTGAGACGCGGGCGTACTGGCCGTGACCGCCGGTTTGCTTCTTGTGCGTGTAGTCCGCGGACGCCCTCTTCGCGACCGTCTCGCGATACGGTACGCGGGGCAGGGCGAGCTCGACATCGACGTTGAACTTCCGCTTGAGCCGCTCAACGGTGACATCGAGGTGTGCGTCGCCGAGCCCGGACAGGACGAGCTCGGCTGCTTCATCCCGGCTGAGGCGCAGGCCAGGGTCTTCTTCGATGAGCCGCTGGAGGCTGGGGCCGAGCTTGTCCACGCCGGCCTTGGAGGTGGGCTTGACCGCCATGCTGTAGACCGGGCTCGGGAAGGTGATCGCGGGAAGCGTGTACGGCTTCTCTCTGGCGCAGAGGGTGTCACCCGTGGCGGTGACGGCGAGCTTCGCGACGACGCCGATATCGCCGGCCTGGAGTTGGGCCACGGGCTCCTGGTGGCTGCCGCGCTGGGTATAGAGAGTTCCGAGGCGCTCGTCGGCGCTCTTGTTGGTGTTCCAGAGGTGGGTGTCAGCGGAGACGGTCCCGTTCATCACGCGGATGTAGGTGAGGCGCCCAACGTACGGGTCGGCGGCGGTTTTGAAGACCATCACGGCTACGGGGCCTTTCGGGTCGGCGGTGAGGTCCGAGTGGCCGTTATGTTCGAAGCCGCGGTCGGCCGGGGAGGGGCCGCTGAACGCGATGTTGTGTAATAGCTGGCGGACCCCGATCTGCTTCACACCCGAGGCGCAGGCCACCGGGATGATCAGGCCGTGGTCGAGCGCGTCGTGGAGCACGCGGCGGAGTTCGTCTTCGCTCAACGGTTCGTCGGCGAAGTACTTCGCCATAAGGTCCTCGTCCGTTTCGACGATGGCCTCGATGAGCGCCGCGCGGAGGGCCGTCGCCTCTTCCTCGATCTCGGCGGGGATCGGCGCCTCTTCGCCCTTTTCGCCGATGTAGGCCTTCATGTGAAGCAGATCGACAACGCCCGCGAACGTATCGTGCGAGCCGATGGGCACCTGCAAAGGCGCGACCCGCGCGCCCCAGCGTTTCTGGCAGGCATCAAGCACCGCTTCGAAATTGGCGTTTTCGCGGTCCATGCGGTTCACGAGGATCATGCGGGGGAGGTTCCAGCGTTCGGCGATCTGCCAGGCGCGGTCGGTGCCCACCTCCGGGCCAGCGACCGCATCGACGACCACGCAGGCAAGGTCCGCGGCGGCGGCCCCGCAGATGACTTCGGAAACGAAATCGGCGTAGCCAGGAGTATCGATGAGGTTGATCTTGCGGCCCTCCCATTCGAGCGGAAGGAGGGAGAGGTTGAGGCTGAACTTGCGCTTGTGTTCGTCCTCGTCGTAGTCGCTGACGGTGTTGCCGTCCTGGATGGCGCCGACGCGCGACGATGCTCCGGCCACGAACAGTGCGGCTTCCCCGAGGGTGGTCTTGCCGACGCTGCCGTGGCCGATCAAGACCACGTTGCGGATATCCTCGGTTGCGTAGACTTTCACGGGTTCACCCTCCGGCGCCTATAGCTGGGATAGAGCGGATTCTACGGCGCGTGGGCGAGGGTCTCAATGGCAGGCGGAAGCTCGTCCGCTCCAGCGGTCGTGGCCAAGCCAGACGGGCCGGCTATCGGTAGGATGTGGGCGGCGTGCGGCAAGTCGTCCTCGGCGTCACTGTCGTCGTATTCGGGCACTTCGCGTTGCTGCCCGCGTTGGGGTCAACCGGCCCGACGGGCCTCGTGATCGGCGGGGCGATCGCGCTGCGGCCGCCGCAGTAGTCGCAATGGACCCGGGCTACCGATCCACGCCAGAGTTGCGGACAATCACCTTCACCGACGAACGCGGCGACGACCGTAGGCTCCGAATCCGGATGGCCGGTTGGCTTGGGGCAGCAGGCGGGACGCTCCTTGCAGCGGGAGTGCTGGCCCTGGCTGGACAGCAAGAGTGGTCTTCAGACGCCTCGGCGATGTCTTGCTCCTGGTTCGCGTGCTGGGCAGGCGGCTATTACACTCAGCCGCACAGATGTTCGCCCGACCTTGGAGGTCCAAGACCCTGGACACTGGGCGCACCGATCCGTCAGCGGGTGACGCGGCGCGGACGGCAGACCCTTTGACTGAGAGACCCCGCCGGTGAGCCAGACGTTCGTCGCCGTTGACATCGAAACGACCGGGCTCGACCTCGATCGCGACCGCATCACCGAAGTGGGCGCGGTGCGCTTCGACGCTGACGGCCTGGTGTTGGACTCGTTCGAGTCGCTCGT
>JANXYE010000309.1 GCA_025350285.1 Chloroflexota bacterium | reverse complement strand
GGCGAAGCCGTCCCGGCGGATCAGCTGTCGCTACGGGTGGAAGAACCCGGGCCGGCCGCTGGGGCTGGGGCTGGGGCTGGGGCTGGGGCTGGGGCTGGGAGCGTGATCTCACCCTTGGTGGCATCCGTGAAGACCAGGTGGAAGCGAGCGACGGTGCCAGTCAGGCCAGGGCCGGCCGCTACCTCTTCGTAGTGAAAGCTGCGAACGGTGCGGCCCGCATAGGCGGAGTTGGTCGCGAGGACGCGCGTGAGCCATGCGGGCGTGATTTCGGACAGGCTGGGGCGGTTGTCGGTCGGCACGCGCGAACGGTAGCAGAGGGTGTGGGGCCATGTCTGTGAACGAGTTCACACAACGGCCGTCACAAACACCGCGAAGTCAGTGAGCGAGCATCGGCAACGGGGTCGCGCCGGGCTCTTCCGCGCCGGCCACTTCCTCGGCCGTGGGCTCCCAGATTGCTTCGAGTTCGTTGCCGTCCGGGTCGTGGAACATGACGTTGCACTGGCGATCACTATAGCTCCTCATCGATCGGCGCGTTATCGAGCATGAACCGGAACGGGTCGTCGCGTTGCCGCCCGAAGGCGCAGAAAAGGGTCTCAAGGACGGAGTCCGGGAGCATGTCGATTTCTTTGTGGAGTGCTTCGCGGGTGCTCATGCGCGTACTCTACCAAATGACCGGCACGCCCTAAAGCCGTTCCACTTCCAGGAAGTCGAGGGTTACCGGGGTTTCGCGGCCGAACATGTTCACGAGCACCTTGACCTTGCCCTTTTCCGTATCGATATCATCGACGGTGCCGACGAAGTCTTCGAAGGGGCCAGTGATGATGCGGATGTTCTGGCCGGCGGCGAACTGGATACGGACGCGCGGCTGCTCCATGCGCATGGCACGGAGGATGTGGTTGACCTCGTCCTGGGAGAGGGGCACGGGCCGCGTACCAGAGCTGACGAAGCCGGTGACGCCGGTGGTGTTCCGGATCATGTGCCAGGCGTCGTCCGAATCCGGGTCGCCTTCCTTCAGTTCGATCGTCTGGACGAGGACGTAGCCGGGGTAGAGCTTGCGCTTCACCGTACGGCGCTGGCCGTCGCGGATCTCTATTTCGTCTTCGGTGGGGACGACAACGTGGAAGACCTTGTCCTTGGCGTCCATCTGTTCGACGGTTGCCTTGATGGCGTGGCGGACTTTGTTTTCGTGGCCGCTATAGGTGTGCACGAAGTACCACTTGCGGCCGGGCGCGGACATTTCTTCGTCGGTCAGCTGATCCTGTTCGGCGAGGTCGTCGTCTTTGCGGCGGCGCGCGGGCTTTTTGGGAGGAGCCGGCTTGACGCCGGAGAGGGCGGTAATAGGTTGCGGCTCGCGGGAGCTTTCAAGTGTGCTCATAAGAGGCCTAGAAGAAGATCCGTTCGATGATCCAGCCGAATGCAAGGTCGAGGGCACCGAGGAAGATGCCAACGGCGGTGGCGACAATCGCTACGACGATGGTGAGGTAGCGGGTCTCCTGGAATGTGGGCCAGGTAACTTTGCGGAGCTCAGCGATAACGTCCGAAATGAAGGGGACGCGGCTGAACAGTCCGAGCGGATTGAGGCTGCGCCGGGGCGCGGCCGCGGGCCTACCCGAACCGGGTGCGGGCGCCGCCGCGGGGCCGGAGGGCCTTGGGAGGTTCTCACGCACCGGGCGCAACGACTCAACGCCGCCAGATGCGGTTGCGGTCGCTGCGGTGCTTATGCGGCGGCGGGGCGTTCGTGCCATGCGTCGGTTACCGTGTTTCGCGGAAGAGGACGTGCTTGCGCAGGCCCGGGTGGTACTTCTTGAGCTCGATGCGGCCCGTGTCGTTCCGCCGGTTCTTTTCGGAGGTGTAGCGGAACACGGGCCCTTCCGTGCTCTGGAGTTGGATGATGATGCGGTCGCCTTTGGCCTTGGCCATCGTGCGTTCCCTTCTTTCTGCCCTACTCCCGCCGGGCGGCGGGAGCGGGTTGTTTACGAATTGATCTTGACGACGACGCCAGCGCCGACCGTCCGGCCGCCTTCGCGAATCGCGAACCGCAGCCCTTCTTCCAGCGCCACCGGCTGGATCAACTCTACCTTCATCGTCACGTTGTCTCCCGGCATGATCAT